>DAIRSD010000180.1:0-8716 GCA_036804625.1 Aureliella sp.
ACTTGTATGCGAAGGGGATAGTTCCTGCTGGCGGCAGTAAGATACGGTGAATTCATGATGGTAACTCTGGTGCATACAACCGAAAGGGGTAGTCGGTCGACCTCTTGGTTTAGGTCGCCTAAAATCTGAATTAAATCAGCAACATTCCGAAATTTGCGGCAACTGTAGCTGATCCGGATGCCCGCTAGAGCTGTGGACCATACCCGTGATTGAGAACTCCCTAGTGCCCCCTCAAGTGCTTATGACCGCTACGGCCGATTGTGATATTGTCCAAGGGGGCAGCCAGCACGAGCATTGGCTACGCACGACAGTCCATTCGCGACTTGGCAATTTGGACGAGGTCGACGAGGTCATGCAGGAGGTAGCCTTGGCGGTCGCCAATCAAGCTTCAAGGCAGGAGTCGGTCGAACGGGTGGGGGCATGGTTGTATCGAGTGGCTCTGCGGCAAGTCATGCTGCTGCGCCGAAAAGCGGGCAGGCGGCGTAAACTGATCCAATCGGTCCAGCGTCAGCATCGAGAGCCCTCTGCTCCAGGTCCGCTCGATTTTTTGTTGGGCAGCGAAAGGCAAGAGGCAGTTCGTACAGCCATGGGGCGACTACCAGAATTGGATCGCCAGTTGTTGATGTTCAAATATGTTGATGGCCTGTCCTACAGTGAAATCGCACAGAGAATCGGCGCTACAGCCAGCGCTGTGCAAAGCCGCCTGCATCGCGCACGCGCTCTGTTGCGACAGTCCTTATCGTTTAGCGACTCGGAACTTAATGATGAACCTAGCAAATTCAAATCATGATTGGATTGACCGGTTGGTCAGTGGCGATGCCAGTGATCAGGAGTATCGGCAGTGCCTGTTGACTTTGGAGGCGAATCCAGGGCTGTGGCGCGATTGCGCTTTGGCTTTTCTGCAGGAGCAGGCGTTAGGACAGGACTTGAAGCGATTGTCACATACCAGTGTCGATTGGACCGCCGCTCCATCTGCTTCCAGCACGCACTCGACATTTGATCTACGTGCCGCGTCGACTTCAACGGCAACCCTGGGTGCGACAAACCGTGACGTTGGCCGGATGGTTCAGCGCTGGGGAGCGTTGGCCGCAATGGTGCTGCTGAGCTTTGGAATCGGTTGGTCAGGATCGATGCTTGCCGGTTCATTGGTCTCTGGTTCTCGTTGGTGGACACCAGAAGTTCGGTCCGCTCAGAACGCAGGGGATCTCAGTACCGACAACTTGCTTGTCAACAACGCAGCACCTGCGCAAGGTTCTTCTGCCTCACCTGCTGCTCGGTCTTCCAATCTTGGCAACAGATCAGATTTGGAAGAACTTTTACGCAACAACACCAACCAGTTCGGCAACTCATCTGCATCGTGGTTGCCAGTAGCAGACCAAATTCCCAGCAATTTACGGGAATTGGAGCGCAGTGGACGAATCCGAATTGAAAGTTCTAACGCTCTGATTCCAATCGACTATCGCGATGGAACTTCGGTGTTGGTGCCGGTCCAGCAATTACAAATTGTACCCACGGTTTATGCCTATTAGCCAATTCCAGGGAGAATGAATCATGCTAAAAAAGATTTGCCTACCAGTTTGTGGGGCTCTACTTTCACTAAGCCATTTCTTATGCCAACCCGCTCGAGGTGATGAAGCCAGCTCAGGGCAATCCCAAACGCAGGCGGCCGAAGTAGACGGGGCGCACTCGGCATCCCATTCTCGACCCTGGTTGGGAATCGCATTGAAGAAGATCGATAGCGACTTAGCCGCCTTCTTGGGCGAGCAGAAAGGGGCGATGATTGATCACGTTCATCCTGAAAGCCCCGCTTCCAAGGCTGGCTTGCAACCAGGCGATGTGGTGTTAAGCGCAGGCGGTCAGGACGTTAACGATCCAAAATCGCTAATGGATATTATGAAAACCGCTCAGCCAAACAAAGAAATTGAACTGACGATCCTTCGTCGCTCGGGTAAATCGGTCGTGATGGTGATTCCCGAGCCGCGACCGGCGGAAGTCAACCTGGAATCGCAGTGGCTGAAAGATTTGGATGAAGCGATTCCTTTAGAACAATTGTTCTCAAGTGGCTCGGGAGATCGCCAAGTGGAAGTGCTCAGGCTGGGCGACCCATCCATTCTTCGTATCCCTGGAGATTTGTTCGCCATAGCCTGCGGAGATCTGAACATCCAACTGAGCACCAAGATCGACGGGCAAGACGTTCAGGTAACGGTGGTGCGCAAGGAAGGTCAAGAGCCAGAAATCACCATCAAGCGTGGCGATCAGGTGCAGAAGATTACGAAGGAAGAGCTTGAGCAACTGCCTGATGCGTTGGCCCAGTGGCTACAAGCAGCGCTTGGCCAACAGGTGCCACAGGGACTGGATGGGCTTCGGCAATTGTCTCGGCACCCCGAAATCAGCAGACTGTTGGACGAAGAAGCGGTTCAGGATGGACTCACTAAAGTGGAAGCTTGGATCAGACAGTTGGAAGGACGTCAGCCAAACGAATTAGGTCGAGCGCTAAGAGAAGGGCTGGATCGAGGTCTCAAAGAGGGTTTGCAAAAAGGCCTAAAAGAAGGTTTGGATTCTGCGCTTCAGCAAGGGCTAGATAGCGCGCGGTCTGGGGCGGAAATCGCCCAAGAACTGGCGGCCGATCCGGAGGTCCAGCAGCAAGTGAAAAGCCTGCGAGATCAGATCAAGGCTCAGGTGCAGACCGCTCTGCAACAAGCACGCCAGCACGCTCAGCAGGCTCAGGCAACAGCCCAAAGTGCTCAACATGCGGCCGAAGAGGTAATTCAAAGCCAGGAGGTGGCCGAGCTGAAGCAAATGGTCGATCAACTGCGGAAGGAGGTCGCAGAACTGCTGAAAGCAAAAGGCGAAGAAAAGTCAGAGTAACATAGTGATCGACTTCAAGATCAGGAGTTTGCGATAGCCAGCCAGCGATCAAGCGATGGGAAGAAGGGTGGCAAGGGGAGTGATGGGAACAATGGGAACAATGAAATTCATTCTTCCCATGATTCCCATAAGCCTTCTAGCAAAAGAACTCAGCAACAATCCACTCTGGCGGCGTGCTGACGGTTAGGACGTGCTGGTTCGTCGGCTCTTAGAGCACCAACGGTGCGGACCCAAAGTAACCCAGGCGCAGTGCAACGCTGAAGGCGTGCAACGAAACCCTGGGTCTCGCAGCCCCAAGCGGTTCACACGCACCACACGTGCGCCGCAGCCCCGCCGGGCCCCAGGCGCTCCAGCGAAAACAATACCCCAAAACAGCCCCAACTCTTACAAACGCCCAATGACCAATGCCTAATGACGAATGCCAAACCATCCAATCCGATCACAGCACGGGAAGGACACGTCAGATCGCGAAGGTAAGACGATTATCCGTTCGGCCCACGCGTCGGATCACGATTGCCTCTCCAGGTTTCACGACGGTTTAGCCAACACCCCGGAGGAAAGCCCTAAATCCCTACCGTCATAATTCGGCCAAAACTACGACCACAATTCGGCCCGCGACAGACAGTCACAACTAGGCACGTATCATATATTCTCCGAAACCTAGCTTAGCCGCCCTAACAATATTCTCTCCCTTCCCGTTTCATCCAACGGAAAAAAAAGTTCATCTGGTTTGCAGAGTTCCGTCCTATCCACCACTCGCGGTACGGCCCATATATCGACTGCATAAAGAGTTCGATCAAGCCTTCGCCGAAATTCGATAGCTCCAACCAACTCTTCAGTAACAAAACCGATTACCGCATCTTTCTCAGGGAAAACGTTTTGAGCGCTTTCACGGATTGCTTTTGCCGTAGTAAAATCTCTTACACCAGGTGGAAAATCATTTTCAACCATTTCCACAAGCCAGCCAATTCCAGGCAGAGATTCACATCCGTTCAAATCCCACTCCAAATTACCCTCGAAATGCGTGATTGGCTGCCTCCCAATCGGACTCTTTGAAATCACGAACGGCTTCGAACTACTCTGAAGTCCTGACAACGACTTGGCAACCGTCCATGTAAAAATGGAATCGTAAATAATCCCTTCCGGCGAAGTCTGATAGGGGCACGTATTCGGCAGTCCAATCAATCCGCATACTTGCCATGTGATTTTGGAGCCGTTTAAGCTGCAAAAACACTCTCTCGGCGGATTGTAGCGCGAAAACAAAGTCTTAAAGACAAAATCGGATAGGTGCCCCTCGCCATACCTAGCGAATGCAATCCCTGAAAGCTGGATACCTGTCCGCATGCCTAGGACCCCACTTGTCTGATGCCGAACCGGGCCATCCAATCCGCTATATCTCTTTCGATAATTTGATTGTAGGCTCTTCCAAAACTCGGATCGGCATCCATGTAACGAGCAAAATTACTGTGCCCACCGATGTTACGTACGTACTCCTGATGAAATTCCCAGTGCCTAAGTTCTTCGATCACGGTAAACATATCGTAGCCCTTGTAGAGGTAGACAGTGTTCGTTCGCCATTCGAATGATCCATAAACCTGGCGACCAGGCAGGTTTCCGAATAATGGTGCTCGGTGGACAAACCCATCACGGTCTTTGTAATGTACGATGTCCGCGAATGCATCGTCAATTTTTTCTGCTGGAATTCGTGCTAGTATACTATTATAGGCATCTGCCAGGTTTCCGATTTGAGTTTGCGAAGCCATCGACACATTCCATTTTGTCGAATTGAAGAAGTGTTGAACACCACCCGCGCGACGCCCAAGGTTAGGCAAATCCGCAAGTTTCCTAAATGCACTGCGAGAAAAATTCAGCAGTGACTGAGCAGCATCAGGAGCTGAACGAAGCAACTTCACGACACCCACGCCAACTAAACCCATTAGCTGTGGAGCTTGGAAGGCATCAACAAATTGTTCTGTTGAAGCAAATGACTTTGCAGCAAAGGCCGAACCGATGTTGAACATCTTCCAGCCAGCGTCCAGATCCCCCTGAGCGATTAACGCAAGCCCTGCGTCTCGAAGTGATAACCCTCCGCTTCCCCCAGTGTTAAGAATGCCAGCCACTATTAGCCCGCTCATCGCCACTTCGAGGTTATAATCAAGTCCAGCCAAGTTGGCGAATGCCAGTGAAGTCAAGAACATCCCACTGGGATCGACCCCGTTGACCGGATCGCCATGCACGTAAGCGTACTTATGGAAACTCTGCGGATCGCTGGAGTTGCCAGCGAAGGGATCGAGCTGGTTGAAGCGACCGTTGGTTGGGTCGTACCAGCGGGCTCTCAGGTACTGCTGCCCCGTCCCAAAATCAAACGCCTCCCCGCTATACATATAACTCGTCAGCGGCAGAGCCCCCGTCCAAACCTGCGAATCCGCATCCAGCAAATTGCCATAGGCGTCGTAGTTGTTCACGCCGGGTCGGACGCCCGCTGCAAAGGGAGCAAGCGACTTTCAAGCCGCAAACCCTGTTTTTGGATAGAAAGGGAGCTACAATAGATGGTCATGGACACTTCAACGCTACAAAATCTATCCAATGACGAGAAGCTTAGGCTCGTATTTGAACTCTGGGATGCTCTGGCCAGCAACGCTCCAATTCAGTTGTCAGACGCGGTATGGGTAGAGGCACAGCGTCGGCACAGAGAACTAATCGACAATCCACACATGGCTATCGACGACGACGAAATGTGGCGGCGCGTTGATGGTTAGGATTCGGCGATTTCATCCCGACTTCCCCAAAGACCTACGCGATGCAGCGCATCACTTCGATGGGATATCTGCGATTTTGGGGCAGCGATTTCGCCAAGCGGTTCGTGAAAGGCTAGAGTTCATCACGGCAAACCCCGACCTCTATGCCAGACTTGCCGGAGAAGTGCGCGCTGCCAAGCTCAAGAAATTTCCGTATGTGTTGCTGTATGTAAGAGAAGCAGCGCACGTTGATTTCATCGCTCTGGTAATAGGTCATTCAGATCGCTCAAACTGGTTTGAACGAGTACACGAGAGCGACAAGACATGACCGCACGACAACCACCAGTTGGAAGTAGAGAATCGAGAATTGAAGTGGTTGAGCTTGCTGCCTGTTTGTAGCCAGAAGCGGAAGCAACCACCGGACAAGCCGGGCGGCATTCTCGACCCCTTTGACAATTCCAAACTCACAGCCTAGAACCGCCCCAGTGTTGTCCCCCAAATCCCGCAATCTTGCACTGCCGGATTGTTCGGCTTCCAGCTACTTATGGCCCAATGCGCCGCACTGATTGACTGTCCCATCGGGATACAATGTTGGTAGAAAAGCCATCCATGCCCAAGCGCTGCGATGGTCCCGTCGGGACCGAACTTCCACGCTTACAAACCCCCATCCACCACAGCGATCAAACGCCAAATGACCAATGACCAATGACCAATGACCAATGACAAACCACCCAATCAGCTCACGGCAAGGGAAAGACACGTCTGATCGCGAAGGCAGGACGACGATTCGGTCGCGCCACGTGTCGAATTGCAATTGCTTATTCAGGATTCACAATCATTCGGCTCATAATAGCTAATCGAACGCGATTGCAACCATTTCCATTTCATCTTCCACCAGCGACTCGATGACCTCCAGCAATTCTGCCCGAATGGATTGAGATTCACCGTCAGCTCCCGGCGCATTTGTAGTATCTTCTATTAGCAACTGCTTCATTGTCCCTAGTGACAGATATCCAACATTGGGGACCGACTCGGGGGATTGGGAAACGGGAAAGGGTGCTGGCTCCGAAAGGAAATGTGCCCACAGTCCGGTAGACTCCCAAAAACTCCAAGTTCTAAAATCGAGCAATCGTTCTATCACGATCGGCTCGGCAACGGTTTCCATTTGCCAGTGGAATGCAACAAAGCCGTCCGGTTCAGTGCCGATAGGCCAATGACCTGAAACCCCTGCTTTTACCAATCGCTGTACGTCGCTCAGATCTTGCTGTGTCAGCGACGGCCGCTGCTTTGCTTTAGCGACTTGTGAAACGATACTGGATTCTTCAATGGCTCGCCTGTATTCGGATGGTTTGAGTCCATAAAAGCAGATCATGTAGCTCATTTTGCCGAGGGCTCCGGCAAGCCCATCGATTCACTGGTCGGGATATGCGCCATGATGTCCGCTCCAAAATCTGGAACTTTTAGACCCAGTCGGCGCGCGGCGGCCAACAGGGTCGACTGTCCGAACAGAATATAGTCATAAATGTGAAGTTTCTCAGCATACAACGTGCTGATCGAATGTTTTGTCGACTCCAGCAGCGCCTTCTCAAATTTTTGTTGATCACCTCCACGAGCAGCATTCCAGGCGGCCAGCAGGAGTTTAGGCCCCTTTTTCAGGCTTTTTCGGATAGCCTCTTCCATTTCATCACGACCTTCGAGAGGCTTGGTCCTAAAATCCGAGGCGATGCTCAGAAAGGTCTTAGCCCAAAGCGGATCGACGGGTAGTGGATACCACTCTCGCTCGAACCAACTCTCAGTCCAGTCGGCAAGTTGCGTTATCAGATCGTGCTTGTCATGCGTTAAACACAACCAAAAAGACATTGAAAACATCTTATACCAAGCGAACTTTTCATTTCCTTGGACTTTGGTCATGCCCGGCCCATCGTCACCGTCTGGTTCGTACCACTTGTCAAAGTAATGGTGATGAATCTGGTCAAAAATCTTCATGGGTAATTCTGGCGTGGTCGCAGATGATGGGATGCCTCCATGCGTATAAATCCGCATCTCACCATAACAATCTACTATGTAGTAATGCTTGAACGCTGTCGCTTTCCGTAAGCTTTCAAACCACTTGATCAAAGAGCTAGGCAAAATTAAGTTCTGATGTTGATCCATTGGCCAATCGCCACGCCAGTCAAATCCCAGCCTGTCAAGATTGTTCATGGATTTCATTGAAAGCCCTTCCATCGCTCCATTCCATGCCCAGTCGGCGATTTATAAACTTGAAAGCCCAATTCGAATTTTGCGGAGATTCCATCGGAGCCTTGTCTCCGAATGTCAATTCGAGACACCAGAGCTAGCATAGCTTTCTCGTCTCTAAATGCGTCCGCAATCGCCATGCCATCCTTTGTTCCTCGATTTCCACGAATAATCTCATTCAACCAACCCGTAATCCAAGAAGCTTCCATCTGGTAGCCGTAGTTGGTCTTCTTGCTGCTCAGACCATGGCTGCCGCCCTTGGCCTCGAATATACCCCACAAGCCAGGTACTAGTGTGTGTTTGACGACTTGATCAGGCCCATGAGGCCGACGCCACTGCAAATCAGATTGCTCAAATCCTAATGCATAAGCAATCACATCCGTGATCGTCTCGCCAAGCTATTCTTGGGTCTTATTGTGTCGCAGTATATTGTGGCCGTATTTGTTCAGAGCCGACAGCGCACCAAGTATCTTTGGCGGAATTTTTATTGGGAGTGGTCCCACATATTCGTTGTGCAGGATACGGCTTGTCTGACTTGCTTGCTGGCTGCTGGTAGGTAGAATTTGGATTGGTTGTTAGCTCTTGCCTCGGAACTGTAGGTAATCGGCTCGACGCCTCAGACTTGTCTCGGGCTGATCTGTCCCTTTGGACCTCCAAACAGTATCGGGTATCGCTCTGGTTATCCAGTGGGAATTTGATGAGTATCCCAATGGGTGTCAAGCGGAAGATCACTGCAAGCAAGAGCCGTCGACAATCGATTGACAAACTTGAAAAACGCTGTTCTTGGCCCTTGGTGTAACGGTAGCACGACTGACTCTGATTCTGTTATTCAAGGTTCGAATCCTTGAGGGCCAGTTCATCTAGCTGACGCT
>DAIRSD010000181.1:0-8694 GCA_036804625.1 Aureliella sp.
CGCCCCTGAATATTCAATCACTATACTCGATTTTTACCTTCGGAGTGTCCGTGGGCCAACGGAAATTTGACAACACAAGGCGGGACTTTCTATTTGCAATTGTATGGACACGGGAATTGACGCCGTACTAGAGACGCGTATCGCAACACATCGTTTGATTGCAGCTAAGCATTACCGATAAAATGTTGTGCATACGAACGGACCTGCTTGCCGTTCAAGACATGGACCATCCGGAGTTGCTGGACCAAGCCATCGTTAAATTGGCTAAGCGGTACATGAACCCACTGCTTACGGTAATGCCGCGCGATGCGGCGCCATCGAGCACCTGGCGGCTTGGGGCTAAGTAGCGCGATGCGTGATTCTCTCGAGTGCAAACAGGCCGCCGCCAATAAGCGCTCCTCTAAGTCTTGTGCAATGTTCAGTCGAGTATCATGCCAAATATCCGGAATAGCTAGGGGAGGAAACAGGAACAAGGCTCCTCCATAGGTTGCCATGGCGATTCCGGGCCCCACCATCTCTTGAGCAAAATTAGAGGCAAAAAATGCCAATGTCGACTCGTTCTGGTGCTCAGCAAACCAGGTTGTCTTCCAGGGGTAATCTCGAGGATCGGCAGGAGTGTCAAAAATCATGACTACACAATCAAGTGTCCCGATGTTCGGTGGCATGATCTTGACGTAAATGTCGCGATCATACCAGTGACGAAGGGTCTCACGAATGTCGATGCCGTCCATAATGCTAGTGGAGAATTTTTCACTGCGAGCCAAATCGGCACCGATCAGCGCTTTAGCACGATCCGCCACTCGCGTGCGAAAGCTCTCGATCAATTGATCCTCGGGCGGCCACGAACACTGCGAATAGGGATTCCACTGCATCTGCCATTTGCGAACATCCTGCTTGTTTGGCTTGCGACGAAGTTCTAAAGTTCTCCACTGAACGGGTTGTCCAGGCAAGCGACTGACAACGTCGATCAAGTTGCCAACGGGCAATCGCAATTGGTTGATCCCCATGCTGACAATAGGCAATTCAGGCCCCACGTCGCCGTCTGGCCAGCGACTGTCTTGCGAAGTGGATTCTACGGTCGGATAACCGGTCTGATCAAAAGGATAGTGGCGAGCTGTTTCGATGACGTGAATCGCAAATTGATCGCCCAAGATTTGCTGCGATGCCAGACCTATGGTATACAGGTCAGGAGACATTCGATTTTCTAGTAGCGTTAAATTGCGAATGTATTTTAAGCATTGCGACAACATAAGCGGTGTGATGCGCCGCGCACGCTTGCCAAAGTCTTGCAGATAGCTGGAACGGGCTGACAGCAGCAAGTGCTTGACCGAGTCGATTCCCAGGTTGGTGTCATCAGTCAAATTCGCTCTGGCACTCTCGTACATGCCGGTAGTGAATGGCAACTCGCCCAGCATGAACATCAGTGTCTGGGACTGAATGCGGTAGCGTTCTGGGATCTCTGTCTCTTCCAGTTCCATCGCATCGGTCGAGGGTTCCTGGTAGGCTTCTCGAACCCAGGGCCACTCGACAACGCTGCAGACATAGACCACATTTTGATAGTGTTTTTCCAAGCTTCGAAGTCTACTAGCTTGATATCGAAGACGCAGCGCAACCTGCCGGTTCACAGGTCTTGCGACGCTTGGTAGAACGGCGGTGGCGAACCGTTCCAGAGATACGGTTTTCAGAGCGTAGGGATCTGGCATCGCAGCCGAAAACGGCTGAAAGTGATTGGTTTCCATATCGCAAAAAGCGATGTCCCAACGCTCGCCACATGCGATTCTCAGCGCCATGATCACAGGTTGGCATGGGTCGATCGGAACATAGCTCCAAGCTGGTTCCAAGCTCTCTGCATTCTGTCCAGCAGATGGACTTGCTGTGGAGCTTGGAAGGCTTGATTGTGGCTTCTGAAGAACCAGGGCAGGGTAGGGTAGATCTTGGATGCCTTCCAAGACTTCGTAGCGAAATGACTGTGGCAAACCTACTGCCAAACAATCGCAAGGGTGTTCCAGAAGCCATTGTCGCACTGCCAGCGCGCAAGCTCCACTTCCGTGAATCACGGGCAAACAGACAATGCGATCACTGATCCTGAGTGGATTTAACGGTTTTTGACCGGCTTTCATAAGGTATCTAGACCACGAAATCAAGCGTGCAAACGGAATCCCGATAAGCCTTAGTATATCGGAATTCGCCGTTGGGGGCAGCGACTGGGCAAAGCCTGGTAACCATGAGTCTTTGTTCTTATGCAGGTTGGTTCCGTCGGTTGAATTCAAGAAATTTGTGCAAATTCTGCAAGGAAAGTGGCTGGCGGCGGTCGATCTAACTTGCTGTCGGCCCGGAGTGGCCTATGATATTTGTGTGGACGCTGAAGAGCCCACACCAACAATTGAACTTTTGACTGTCTTTTCGGCAGAGGGACCAATTTTAAGCGTTGGCCAAGATCAAAAAGTGGCATGTGCAGAAGCACGCCCGATCTTCGCCAGTCTCGCAGCGGCTCCGCTTTTTGCCGCCAACAGTCAAAAGCTCGAACAGAGGCCGTTAGGGCAAATGCTCTAACGGCGTTTTGGTGCAGGATGCTTAAGAGTTGCGACCGCCTTCGCGATGGAACCAAACGACTTGCCTTAAGATCGCTCTGCCAGGTACTTTCGTTGTCCATCAACCCATACCATTTCGACTCGCCCAATTAAAGTCTGGCCATCCAGAGGCGAGTTGCGACTGCGAGAATAAAACGATTGAGCACGTACTGTTTGCTGGATGTTAGGATCTATCAAGATCACATCGGCCGCTTTGCCCACGCCTAAAGTTCCAGCATCCACGCCCAACACGCCTGCAGGCTTTGCAGACATGGCGTCAATAGCTCTTGTCCAACTGAGTTTTCCGGGGCGAATCAAGTAAGTGATCACTTGAGCCAAGGCGGTATCCAAAGTCGACATACCAAATGGCACTGCGCTCAGTTCCTGCATCTTCTTCTCCAGCGCCTTAGGTTGGTGGCCGGTACTGATTACATCGATGGTTCCGTCGGCAATGGCTTCCCAGCAGGCCTCCAGATGTTCGCGGCTTCGCAGTGGCGGGTTCACCTTCAAATTAGCATCAAAGCTCCGCATCAGTTCATCCTGAAAGCACAAATTGGCGATGCGAATTCCAACGCTTACACGACTGCCCCGCGCTTTGCTTCGCCTGACCAGTTCCACACTACCCTCAGTTGAGATGCTGCTTAGATGCAAACGGCCTCCGGTTGTTTCCAGTAGCCTTAGGTCGCGCGAAGTCGCTAGGTCTTCCGCCTCGGCAGGCATCGGGGCCAGAGCTAAAACCAATTGAGTCATGCCTTCGTGCATCAAGCCGCCGCGTGTTAAACTGGGAACCTCGGGGCGATCCAACAGACAGCGATCGAACATCAAGCAGTACTCCAGAGCCCTTCGAAGAAGCGCTGTGTTGCTCAGCGGCGCAGGATCATCGCTTAAAGCCACCGCGCCAGCTTCTACCAGCGATCCAATCTCGGCCAATTCCTCGCCGGCCCTTCCTTTGCTCACACAGCCAATCACGTGAACTCGGCACCGATCCGCGCGAGCCGCTTTCTGACGAACGAATTCAACAGCGGTTGCCGTATCGATGGGCGGATCTGTATTGGCGGCGCAAGCAATCGAGGTGAAGCCGCCAGCCAGCGCTGCCATCGATCCGGTTTCGATTGTCTCGTCTTCCTCCTTGCCAGGTTCCCCCAGTTCCGTAGCTAAGTCCACTAGACCGGGAGCCACAATCCAATCGCTGGCGTCCACATACTGAGCCTGTGAAGGTATCGCATCATCTGTCGGGTCGATGGCTGCGATTCGACCTTGGTGAATCAACAGACGACCGACGCGATCTAGTCCCGTGGTAGGGCAGACCAAGCGTCCCTTGTCGATCAGCCAGCTAGTTTGATTTTGGGCGCTCATCGGCCGACTCCTGTAGTAGACGCCAGTTCACCGCGCTGGCGCGGAATCTTGCCCAGCAACAGCCACAATACGGCCATTCGCACCGCAATTCCGTTGGTCACCTGTTGCAGAATCACAGAATGAGGTCCATCGGCAACTTCAGGCGTGATTTCAACTCCACGGTTGATAGGTCCAGGTGCCATGATCAAGATATCTGGCTTGCTATGCTTCATTCGCTGGGTATTCATGGCATAAAGCAAAGCGTACTCTCGTACCGAAGGGAACGGTCGGGTGTCTTGGCGTTCGAATTGAATCCGAAGTAAATTCAAGACGTCGCAGCGCGGCAGGATGGCGTCCAAGTTATGCGCTACCTCAACGCCTAGCGATTCCCATTGTTTGGAAACTAGAGTGGCTGGGCCGCATACGATCACCTTGGCCCCCAACTTCAGCAGCCCCCAAATATTCGATCGAGCCGTTCGGCTGTGCGCAATGTCCCCGACCAGAGCTACGGTCAGTCCAGCGATCCGGCCTCGCTGTTGACGAATCGTCAATATGTCCAGCAACCCCTGCGTTGGATGTTCGTGCGGTCCGTCACCGGCGTTCAGCACCGAACAGCTCAGGTGTTTGGCTAACAAGTGTGAGGTTCCCGGCGTCGCATGTCGCGTCACAACCGCATGCACCCCCATGGCTTCGATGGTCTTGGCTGTATCGATGTAGGTTTCGCCTTTGGAAACACTGGAGCCGCTGCTGGAGAACTCAACAACGTCCGCTCCAAGACGCTTTGCCGCCAGCGAAAAACTATTGCGAGTTCGAGTGCTATTTTCGTAGAACAGATTAGCGATCGTAATGCCATTCAGCAAAGATAGTTTTTGACCAGCAGCCACAAAGGCCCGTTGCAATTGTTCGGCACTGTCCAACAAAATCTGGATTTCATCTGCCGTCAAGCTTTCCAAATCCAATAGATGCCGTCGTTGCCAGTTCTGCGGGTAGGTTGGCAAGAGAACATTGGCGCAAGCAGTCATGCCAGCTTCCGAAGTCGAGTAATGAGAAGTGGTCAATCAATCCCTTGCGGAACAATTGTAGGCGCGGAAGGTCAACCCTGCGAGGTCCCCGTCGGCTCAGGGTAGCCTCGAAGCGGTTTGGGTAGCGGAAAATAAACGTCCTCGGTTCGGACCGATTGTTCGTGGACCGTTGCCTGGAACTGATCCTGTAGCCAACAGATCGTCGCTTGAACCACCGACTCAGGAGCACTCGCTCCGGCAGTGATTAAAACTCTGTCGCTGGCCTGAAACCACTCCAAACGTAAATCGTCTGGACCGTCAACCAAGTAGGCACGCTTGCCTTTTTCCCGAGCCAGTTCGCGAAGTCGTTGGCTGTTGCTGCTGTTTTGGCTGCCTAGAACTAGCACCACGTGCGCTTGCTCGCTTAGCAGGCGTACCGCCTCCTGACGATTCTGAGTGGCATAACAGATGTCTTCTTTCGGGGGACTGACAATCCAAGGAAATCGACTACGCAGTCGATGGATCACTCGATTGGCATCATCCATGCTAAGGGTCGTCTGTGTCAGGTAGGCTAACTTGGTATCAGTTGAAAACTGCAATTGATCCACATCATTTTCGTCTTCCACCAGGATAATTGCCTGAGGAGCTTCACCCATGGTACCGATGACTTCATCATGCCCCTGGTGCCCAATCAGGATAATGGTGTAACCAGCCTTGGCATATTTGATTGCCTCCAAGTGAACTTTGGTGACCAGCGGACAAGTGGCATCAATGGCAAACAGACCGCGCTGCTTGGCTGTTTGGCGAATCTCGGGCGATACGCCGTGAGCTGAAAAAAGTACGGTCGCCCCTGAGGGTACTTGCTCCAAGGAGTCTACAAAAATGGCTCCCTTAGATTGGAAGCGGTTGACCACATACTGGTTATGGACGATTTCGTGGTAAACATAGATTGGTCCTGGGCAGTTCTGGATAGCGATTTCCAAACTGTTGACCGCCATGCGGACACCCGCACAAAAGCCTCGCGGAGCTGCCAAAATGATTTCCATGAGTATGAATCGCCCTAAGGAATTTTGTAAACGTTCACGCAGGTTTGCAGGGCGTGCCACCCGACCCGGAATACCGTATCTGTTCACGGAATTAGGCGTCGCTAATCAATAGTTTAAGTTTGAGTTTAAACCTAAACTTAAACCCACTCGCTAGCGCGTCGGGCTGGTATTGTTTTAACTGCAGCTCACCATATAACGGCTGAGGCGTTTTGCCACGCCCAGTAGTCGTCAATTAGGAACGGTTTAACGTAGCTGCTAATCATGACCGCGTTATCTTAGCGACCGCAACAAGTTCGTGAATCCTGCCACCCCGGCTGGAACTGTACAATCGACTGAAAAACCCTGGGGAACTGCCACAAATTGCCTGATTTGATGGCAACCAAACGGTTGTCAATTGTCATTCGCACCAATTGAATGATCCTTCCCACCTGCCTTATCGTCAAAGGGACTCGGGACGCCACAAATTGCCATTTGAGGAAATTCCTAGACCAACAACTACCCAGCAAGCGATTCTCTGTGTATGCTAGCCCCAGCTTCCTGTCCTGGAAACGGAAGGTTGGCACCCTGAAAGAAGGGTTATTGAGCGCCACACAGCCGACTGGCCGGCGCTTGCGCGCAGTATCAAACCTAGGTGAGAGCCTTAGCCTTCTGAAAATGATTTTAACCAACAAGCTCGAAACGAGCCTGATCCAACTCCATTAGGTCGACTGGGAACGGTTCGTCGGCCATCAATCGTTACTCTGACAATTTGAAACTTGAACTATGGGCCAATCGATTATCTACTTGATTCCTGTGTTGGGCGTCATCGCGCTAATTTTCACCTATCAAAAGGCAGCCTGGGTCCGCCAGCGTGATGACGGCGACGAGCGTATGCGTCGAATTGCCAAGAGTGTCTCCGACGGCGCAATGGCCTTTCTACGCGCCGAATACAGCATCCTGATGATATTTGTGGTCATCGTGGCTGGATTGTTGGCTTGGATGGGAAGCCGGACTCCAGATACGTCTTCGGCACTGATTGGCGTAGCGTTTGTCGTTGGAGCCTTCTGCTCGGGCCTGGCAGGGTTCATCGGAATGAAGGTTGCCACCAAAGCAAATGTCAGAACTGCCCATGCGGCTCGTACCAGTCTGGGAGCTGCTTTGCAAGTTGCCTTCACAGGTGGTTCAGTTATGGGAATGGCAGTCGTTGGCCTGGGAGTTTTGGGGCTGAGCGTGCTGTTTATCGTTTTCAACAACATGGAAGGCTGGGATATCAATAAAACTATAACGGTGCTGACCGGATTTTCCTTTGGAGCGTCTTCGATCGCTTTGTTTGCCCGTGTAGGTGGCGGCATCTACACCAAAGCGGCTGATGTTGGTGCCGACTTGGTAGGAAAAGTCGAGGCAGGTATCCCTGAAGATCATCCGCTGAACCCGGCGACTATCGCGGACAATGTAGGCGACAACGTGGGCGACGTAGCTGGTATGGGGGCTGACCTGTTCGAGTCTTATGCCGGTGCCATCGTTGGAACGATGGTTTTAGGTGCCGTTTTTGTGGGCTCGCCCGGCTTTGAAAAAGATAACGCCTTTGGTGGTTTAAACGCAGTCCTGCTACCGCTTGTACTGTCCGGCGTCGGCATCTTGACTTCCATTTTTGGCACTCGATTTGTGAAAGTGGATGAAGGTGGCGACCCTAAGAAAGCGCTCAATCGTGGCGAATTGGTTTCGGCTACAATTATGCTGGCAGCGACATTGTTCCTAAGCTGGTGGATGTTGCCTAGAGAATTCACTTCAAACGGAATAACCTATTCATCGACTGGCGTATTTTTTGCCGTGATATCAGGTTTGTTAGCCGGACTAGCAATTGGTTATGTGACTGAATTTTACACAGGCACCGGGACCAAGCCTGTTCGTGGTATCGTCAATCAGTCTTTGACTGGAAGCGCGACAAACATTATTGCCGGCCTGGGAGTCGGAATGCAGTCCACGGCTATCCCGATTCTTATTTTGGCCGCTGCCATCATCGGTGCTTACGAATTTGCAGGCCTGTATGGTATAGCCATCGCAGCCGTAGGGATGCTTTCCAACACCGGTATTCAATTAGCCATCGACGCTTATGGTCCAATTTCTGATAACGCAGGTGGGATTGCGGAGATGAGTCAACTGCCCAAGGAGGTTCGCAAGCGGACTGACAAATTGGATGCTGTGGGTAACACGACCGCTGCGATCGGCAAGGGGTTTGCCATCGGTTCGGCTGCACTGACCGCTTTGGCGCTATTTGCTGCCTACATGGCCAGCGCTGGCATCACCAGCATTGATATCGCTCAACCGCGAGTCATGGCCGGTTTGTTAATCGGTGGAATGTTGCCATTCCTATTTTCGTCGCTAGCCATGGGGGCCGTCGGTCGAGCGGCTATGGACATGATTAAAGAGGTGCGGCGGCAATTCAGGGATATCCCCGAATTGAAGGCGGCGTTGGAAGTGATGCATCGCAATGAGGGTAAGTCTAAGGATCAGTGGAGCGAAAGTGACCAGCGTACTTTTGACAGTGCAGACGGCAAGGCCGAGTACGGAAAGTGCGTGGCCATTTCGACTCGAGCCTCGATTCGCGAAATGATCGTGCCAGGCTTGTTAGCAGTCATCGCTCCAGTGGCCATTGGCTTCGGCGGCGGCCGCGAAATGTTAGGAGGTCTTTTGGCGGGTGTCACCGTGTCTGGCGTTTTGCTGGCTCAATTCCAGACCAACTAAGGAGGTGCTTGGGATAAT
>DAIRSD010000182.1:0-8685 GCA_036804625.1 Aureliella sp.
GCATTCAAGGACAAAATATGGTAATCGTTCAAGGAATTACGCCACGCTAAGCAATAGTTTAAGTTTAATTTAAGTTTGAACTTAAACTTAAACCCACTCCAACACCGTCCTTACTCAAACCGCTGCCGTCCAAAAGGTAATGCCGGCTTGATAGGTTGGAAATATTTTGGATTGCTCTAGAAGCAAGTCTAAATGGCCGATCGTTTCAGAAAGTGCCAGAAAGGTATCAAAGCCATGCCGCGTGCCAAAGATGGTGTGCGATAGTTGGTAAGCAGACAAGGACTGCTCCTGCAGCAATGTCAAAATGTGGTCTGCTCGTCGCTCATGCAGACGCAGTCGCTTTCGAACGGTTGCATTGACATCTGTGATTTCCCCTCCGTGCCCGGTCCAAGCGATGGAAGCATGCAAGCTGGCAATCCGCTCCAGGTGATACAAATACTGGACCAGTCGATGTGGCCTGGGACCACCGGCATGATCCGGTTCTACGATCGCGTTGCTACTGATATTGCGCAAAAGGTGATCATTAGACAGTAGAACGCGACATTCCGGCTGATAAAGGCAAATCAGACCGCCCGAGTGCCCAGGCGTGTGCAAGACATTCCACTCTGCATCACCCAACTTCACGGTGTCGCCTTCGTTCAATTCGCAGTCCATGCACACCGGTTCAGCATAGGGGCGAGTCTCCACGCGGGCTGCCATGAAGTCTGCAACTTGATCGGCAGGCACACCCGACTCCAACATCAGTTGATGACAAAATTCGTCTCGCATTTGTTTATGCTGAGCGGTGGGGCAGAGCGCAGATTCGTTGACCGGGTGCGAAAAGACCTGAGCCCCCGAGGCACTGACGATTTGCGAGGCCAAGCCGTAGTGGTCGGCATGCGGATGAGTGATCACCAGTCGCTCGATACGCTCCAGCGACAAATCCAGCTCGGCGAGTTGCGACTTGAGTTCTTGAAGCGAAGGCTCCCACTTCGTGCCAGTATCAACCAAGGTGATCGGCGACCGAGTGGAAATGTAACAGTTTACCGGTCCTACCGGAAAGGGAGTTGGCAGAACCAATTGATAAAGTCCCCCTGTAACCAGTTTGGGCATTCGGCATTCCTTCTGTTCTGTTCCCATTTCGTCCAACTTTTCGAAAATCTTCGTCGGCTGTCCAACAGGTTGATAGATAGGCTACCTGCCAAAAGCTTCTTGATACCGAAGGCGTGACCGTACGCCAACGTTCGCCTTATGCGACGAGTGAGAACAGATTATAATCTTGTTTTCAAAAGTCGTAACCGACCTGGTTCGGATGGTTTCAGTTCGATTTCAGGCTTTGTATGTCAAGCCGATACGGGCGCTGAGTGAAATGCTTTTCGACCAAGCGTTGTTACTGGACAGTATGATGCCATGCTGACAGCCAAAGGTAAGAGTATTGGTGAGCGAGACTAACACACTGAAATTGATTTGTGACTCACGACTGGTAGCCATCGTCAGGCTGGATGATCTGTCGTGCGCTCAGGAATTGACGCGGTCACTACTAGGCGGTGGCATTAAGGCAATTGAATTGACGCTGACCAACAGCGAAACACCGCAAGTGTTGGAGCGACTGCGCGGCTGCATTCCTGAATTTTCCACGGGGCAGGCCACCTTGGGGGTTGGGTCGGTCCGCAGCCTGCAGGAAGCTAGCATCGCGATTAACTGTGGCGCTCAGTTTTTAGTGGCACCCATTTGTCAGCCACAGGTGATCGAGCATGCGGTGAATGCTGGTGTTGTAGTCTGCCCGGGGGCCTACACGCCCACCGAAGTCGCATTGGCTCATTCCCTTGGAGCAGATCTGGTGAAGATTTTTCCAGCTCGCACCCTGGGCTCTGATTATATCAAGGATATCCTAGCTCCCATGCCTTACTTGAAGCTGATGCCCACTGGAGGCATCGACCTTAAAAACCTGCAAGACTACTTAATTGCCGGTGCGGTAGCGGTCGGCGTCGGTGGTCAGTTGATCAATCGCAAGTGGATCGAGCAAAGAGATTGGGCGCGAGTTACGATGGCGGCTAGGGAGTACTCTTTCTGCGCAAGTATGCGACACAACCTGAGTGAAACGGACTAACTGACATTAAAATTTCGGAAGTTGGTTGTCATGTATGATGTTCTTACCATTGGCGAAACGATGTTGCGATTTACGCCAATTGAAGGGTTACGCTGGGAGCAGGCTGATCGGTTCGATTTGCATATAGGTGGTAGTGAGTCCAATACGGCGGTGGGATTGTCACGCTTGGGGCACAGCGTCGCTTGGGTTTCGCGTTTGACCAACAACGCTTTTGGGCGAAAGATTGCTGGTACTCTTTCCAGCCACGGAGTCGCCACACGGCACGTTGTCTGGACAGATCAGGAGCGAATCGGCACCTACTATATTTTGCCCGGAGTGGCACCGCGTGAAAATCAAGCGCTCTATGATCGCGAACACAGCAGCTTTACTCACTTCGATTCGCAGATGCTTCCCGCACAGGTGCTAATGCCTGGTTTTGCACGGCTGCTGCATGTGACTGGTATCTCGCTGGCCTTGGGCAAGACCAGTCAACAACTGATTCGGCGGTGTGTGGAGGCCATGGAGACGAATTCAGGCCTGGTCAGCTTTGACGTCAATTTTCGCACTAAATTGTGGAGTGCTTCCGAGGCAAGCGTAGTTTGCAGTGGATTTTTTGATTCGGCTGATGTCGTCTTTCTGCCACTGCGCGACGCACGCCGTTTGTGGTCGGTTGATGTTTCGGACAGGCAATTGGCCGATGACCCCGCTCACGCGGCCTCGCTGGCTATCGACCGATTTCAGAGTTGTTGTTCGGCTGATTGCATCGTCATGACCCTTGGCCAATATGGGGCAGCGGCCTGGGTAGACGGGCAGCATTATTATGCAGATACTCTCCCAGCACCAGCCATCGGACGACTTGGGGGCGGCGATGCTTTTGTAGCTGGTTTCCTTAGCGCGTTATTGCACGATATGGACACGATGGAAGCCTTGCGATGGGGTAATGCCGCCGCGCGACTAAAATACTCAATCTCCGGCGATTTGCCCATTTTTACTCGGCAGGAAGTTCAATCCCTTTTGACTCCGACCACCACTGCCGGCGAGAATTTCCGCTGACTTGTTTTGGGACTTACGAAATGGAAACGACAAAAAAGACAAGATGGAACAAGGTTTGGATCATAGGTGCCAGCACGGGTATTGGCCGTGATTTGGCAGTAGCGATCGCGCCGCAGTGTGACCAGGTGTGGATCTCCGCACGGAGCGCTGACAAATTGGCCGAGGTCTGTTCTCTGGCAGAGAACATTCGTTCGATGCCATTGGATATTACCGACGAACATCGGTTGTCGGCGGCTGCGGCAGAAATTGGTGCCGGTTCTGCGATCGATCTGGTGGTCATCTCGTCGGCCGTGGGATTGATGTCGAGACTTCCAAAATTTGATACAGCCGCGTACCGGCAATCGATCGAAGTTAACTATTTGGGTACCGTGTACGCGATTGCCGCAGTATTGCCTGCGATGGTTCAGGCTGGCCGGGGGCACATAGCCATGATCGCCTCAGTGGCTGGCTATCGCGGCTTGCCTGGCGGTGCGCCTTACGCTCCCACGAAGGCCGCTTTAATCAATTTGGCTGAATGCATCCATCCGCAGCTCAAACAACTGGGCGTTACCGTATCGGTCATCAACCCCGGCTTTGTTGAAACGCCGATGACCCAGCAAAATAAATTCCCCATGCCCTTTCTTATGAAGTCCGACCAAGCCGCAAAGAGAATCATTGCAGGTCTGGATAGTGGCCGATTCGAGATCGCATTTCCCCGGCGCATGTCATGGCTGCTGAAAAGTCTGCGGCTGTTACCGTACAGGCCTTTCTTCTGGCTAGCTGCCAAGCTTGCACCGGGCGGTCCAAGCAAGTCAACCAGCCGCAAGACATAGTGTCATATTTCTAGGCTAAGAGTTCGGTGATCACTCGACCGTGAACATCGGTAAGTCGCCGATCGATCCCGTTGTTACGGAATGTCAGCCGAGTGTGATCAATTCCAAGCAAGTGCAGAATTGTGGCGTGTATATCGTAGACTTGAGTGGGCGATTGGCGCTCTAAGGGCTTGTATCCCAAAGTATCGCTGGGACCATGGGACACGCCACCTCGGATGCCACCGCCGCAGAGCCAATTGGTAAAGCAAAACGGATTGTGATCTCTTCCCTTACCCCCTTGAGAACTGGGCATTCGCCCAAACTCAGTGGTCCAAAGCACGATCGTATCGTCGAGAAGACCGGTCTGTTTGAGATCTTGGATTAGCGCACTGGCTCCTCGTGCCATACCGATCGCCAGCGGACCATGGTCGCGCAAAATGTCTTCGTGCGAGTCCCAGTTGCGTCTTGGAAATCCGTTGTCATTTCCTGACCATACCTGCACAAATCGCACACCTCGCTCCAGAAGTCGTCGAGCGGTCAAGCATTTCCTTGAGAAGTGAATGATCTCCTCGCGAGCATTGATTTCTTTGTCAAACTGTGATGGAATTTGATCAAGGCCGTACATCCGTAGTACATGCTCTGGCTCCTGAGAAAAGTCCAATGCTTCGGGAGCGGCCAATTGCATCTTTGCAGCCAGTTCATAGCTGCGTATGCGTGCTTCCAATCGCCCATCGTCCCAGCGCTGCTGTGCATGCTTGCGGTTTAATTCCGCCAGTAATTGGTGCGTCGCCAGTTCGCTAGGTGGCGTGATGAAACTCCCGTTGGGATGAGCAAACAGATCGGTGATCGGGATATCCGAGCCGGGATAAATCACCGATCCGCTATGTTGAGCTGGTAAGAACGCCGCATCCCAATTCTTAGTGCCGTTGCTGGGATATCCTCGATGATCCGGCAGAACGACAAAGGTAGGCAGATTATCATTAAGATTGCCAAGACCGTAACTGATCCAACTGCCCATGCCTGGAAATCCAGGCAATTGAAAACCGGTACTTTGAAGCAAGGTTGCCTGACTGTGAACGCCGGAAGTGCTGGTCATGTTATGCACAACCGCCAAGTCGTCTGCGACTTGCCCCAAATCGGCGACCGGAGAGGCTAACAGTTTGCCACACTGTCCATAGGGCTGAAACTCCCAGAATGGCTTGAGCCATGGCCCGAGTCCATCTTGAAAGGCTTCAACTGGCTCGCCGAAGTCGCTTTTCTGTCCGTGCAATTTCACCAAATCCGGCTTGAAATCAAAGAGATCGATCGCGCTAGCCGCCCCCGCCATGAACAATTGAATGACTCGCTTGGCACGTGGAGGATGATGCAAGCTTTTCAGTGCCCCGCCCTGCCCTGGGTACTCATGCGATTCGGACTCAGAAGGATCGTCCGCCAACACCGGCTCGCGCATCAGCATGGCGGCTAGTGCCAGACTGCCGAAGCCGTGGCCAACATTGCTTAGCAACTGACGACGATTGACCGGTGGATTCATGACAGGTTTGGGCAATATAGCCTAATCGACAAACATAAATTCGTTCAAACTTAAGATCGCTCGACAGGCATTAGCAAGCCCATGCCTTCGGATGTACTCGACAAACTTCTCTTGTTCGGACTCCCTGGGAGGTCGCTGAAGGCCCCTGCGAAACATTTGCTGCACTTGCACTGTGGGTTGATCGGAAGCGGCGATAAGCTGATCGGCCATCGTTTGGGCCATCGAAACGATCAAGCCGTTATTCAGTAAGGCAAGTGCCTGCTGTGCCGAATGGGACTCGTTGCGTTTGTCTACTCTAAGTGATGGATCGGCGCAGTCTAGGCAACTCATGAAGGGCTGTGGTTTGCTTCGGACCAAGAAGCGGTAGATGCTGCGACGATGGGTTTTTGGATCAGTCGGATCATGCAGATGGTATTCGTAGTGCGGCGAGTGTTCAGGCTGAACCACTACAAAGTCTTGAAAACTTGGCCCGTCCATCGTCCAGTCCATCTGACCGCTTACCGCCAGGACAGCATCGCGAAACGCTTCAGCGTCCAGCTTGCGACGACTGGCTTTCCACAAAAATCGATTTTGAGCGTCGACTTGTTGAGCCTTCGAATGTCTGGGACTTGTGTCAGGCGAATCTCCCTGCGACTGCTGGATAATTGAACTTTGTCGATAGGTGGCGCTGGTCACGATCAGCCGATGCAGTTGTTTGATGCTACCCTGCATTTCGTCGCGGAAGGTGACGGCCAACCAATCAAGCAGTTCGGGGTGCGATGGCAAGCCCCCCATGCGTCCAAAGTCATTGGCCGAGTCCACGATGCCGGTACCAAAGTGATACTGCCAAACGCGATTGACGATGCTTCGCCAAGTTAGCGGATTGTCTTTTGAGGCGATCCAATTTGCAAGTGCGATCCTGCGTAGCGATTCGTCGGCACCCTCTGGCACGTCAAAGCGATTGGGCAATCCGGATAGTGCAAAGGTGCCGGGAGTGGCAACACTGGTTGGCTTTCGAACGTCTCCGCGTGCAAGAACTGATATCATACGCGGGCGACCATTGTTGGCTCCAGTACCCTGAAATACACCGCTGCCGTGATTGATCGTACCGGCATAGACTTTGGATTGAGGCGGCAACTGATCCAGGGCAGCCTGAGTATCCAGTAGCTGAGTTTGTGCGCTGGCTAATTTTTCAGCATTGTCAATTCCAATGCATGCTTGAACGATAAGACTTCTAGACTGTTTCAGCTTATCCACATCGGCAGCATTCAAAGACTGGCTATTGGCTGCTTGAATCTGCTTGTCAAGTTCGGCCAATAAACTGGAGCATCGCTGCTGTGCCAATTCTTGCAACTGGTTGATCGTGTCTTGGACTCGGGATCGGTCAGCCTGCAATTTCGCACGTTGTTTAGCGACCGCTGGGTCGATGTCATACAGTCGGTCTGCTCGATCCAGTGCCGCAAACACCGATTGCAAGGAATAGTAGTCTTCTTGAGTGATGGGATCAAATTTGTGCTGGTGACACTGTGCGCACTGGATGGTAACTGAGCAAAAAGTACCAATGATCGTGGCTACCATGTTATCTCGATCCAGGTGACGAGTGATTTTGCCATCGATTTTTGCCTCAGGCACCTCGGCGTGTCCAATCAAATCCCATGGCCCACAAGCGATCATACCCAGAGCTTCAATCCCATCACGGCTGCCTGGAAACATTGCGTCCCCCGCCACTTGTTCTAAGATGACGCGGCTGTAGGCTTTGTCTTCGTTAAACGACCGCACCAGAAAATCTCGATAGGGCCAAGCGTTGGGACGATGTTGATCCTTGTCGTATCCAGGGGTCTCGCCAAATTGGACTACGTCCATCCAGTGTCGTGCCCATCGCTGACCGTACAAGGGCGAACCGAGCATCCGGTCGACCAAGCGGTGGTATGCCAATGGATCAGCGTCCTGAAGGAAATCATCACCCTGTTGAAAAGTCGGCGGATGACCCAACAGATCAAACCTCAGTCGTCGGATCACCGATCGTTTGTCTGCCGGCGGTGAGGGAGTCAACCCTTCCGAGTGCAATCGGGACAGGATGAATTGGTCGATTGGATTTTGGCATTTTTCCAAGTGATTAGGGCAATCAACACTAGGAGGCGAAAATGGTGGCGGCAGGGCTATCGGCTTCAGCGACCACCAATTGTTGTCGGTTAGCGGTTGGTCCGAAAGAGTGCGACCGTCGGGCCATGGCGCGCCAGCCTGAAGCCAGGCTTGGACCGCTCGGATCTCCTGCTCGGAAAGCTTTGGGCTGTCTTTCGGCATGAGCGGCTGTTGACCACCGATCATCTGCATCAACAAACTCTGGGACGCCTGAGAAGTACTGGAATCAGCTAGCTCCTGCTCAACAATCGCTGGCCCGCTGTCGCCACCGGCAAGAAGCGACTGTCGAGTTTGAATTGAAAGGCCGCCTTGTGGATCGTGCTGACGGTGGCAGTCGATGCAGCGAGTCTCAAAAATCTCCGCTACAGGCGAGAATAGATCAACTGACTCCTGCTTACCGCTCTCCTGTGCTTTGCACTGGCAGGGTAAGTCGCTGACAACGACCAAGGCCATGCTAATGCAAAAGAAGGTTCTGAATATTGGCGAAGCAGGATATGTCATGGACTGGAGATTTGCCAAAGATGCTGGGCTGCTTAAGCAAAGAAATAGACAACTTGGTGTGATCACGCAGCCCATTATTATAGTGTGCATTTTGCTCAGATTGGTTACGATAAAATAGTTTTATCAAGCCCATCAATCGAGAATTCCGGAATTGAAATTATGGCGAAGCTGTATTTCTATTACTCGGCGATGAACGCCGGAAAGTCGACCATTCTGCTTCAGTCCAGCCATAACTACCGCGAACGAGGCATGCGAACGATAATTCTTCAACCAGCGATCGACAATCGGGCTGGTGCGGGGAAGGTTGCCTCGAGGGTTGGGCTCAGTGCCCAGGCGCTTGCATTTTTTGTAACCGATAACCTATATCAAATCGTCGAAAACGAACACATTAAGCAACCCTTGCATTGTGTACTGGTGGATGAAGCACAGTTTTTGACACAGGCTCAGGTTCGTCAGTTAAGCGACGTGTGCGACTGGCTGAATATACCGGTGCTGGCTTATGGATTGCGTACCGATTTTCAAGGAAATCTGATTGAAGGCAGTCAGCAGTTGTTGGCTTTGGAAGACTCGATGGTCGAGATCAAAACGATTTGTCTTTGTGGGCGTAAAGCAACTATGGT
>DAIRSD010000183.1:0-8639 GCA_036804625.1 Aureliella sp.
CTTGGTTCGTGCATACGATGCCGGTCAAGATGGGAATGTTCACTACTTGGTTACTGAGTATGTCCCTGGAATGGACCTGCGCCGGTTAGTAAAAAATCGCGGACCGCGTCCGGTGGCCCAAGCCGCCAAAATTCTGATGCAAGCGGCGCTAGGCTTGGATTACGCGCATGGCAAAGGCTTGGTGCATCGCGATGTCAAACCGGGAAATATCTTGGTGACCCCCGACGGCGCGACCAAGGTCTCTGATGTTGGACTAGCAGGTTTCGCCAATGATCTTTCCAGTGATCCGCGAGCCGGAAAAATAGTAGGAACCACCGATTATCTTTCTCCCGAGCAGATTCGAACTCCGCTCGAAATTTCCGCCGCTTCCGACATCTATTCGCTGGGCTGCACATTGTATTACGCGCTGTGTGGAAAAGTACCTTTTCCCGGTGGTGATACAAAATCTAAATTGCATCGACACTTGCAAGAACATACCATGCACACGCGCAGATTTGTTCCGGACCAGCCCGAGGACTTTGTAGACATCATTGCTGACATGATGGAAAAAGATCCTGAAAAGCGAATTGCAAGCGCTGCACAAGTGGCTGCCCGGTTAGAGCCGTGGGCCAGTGACGAGCACGAGTTAGGCGTTTATGGTCTTACCCGTTCACCCTGGTTGGCCCCGCCTCCGCCATCGCACGATGAAAGTCTGGAATCGATTAGCGCTGGAGAGCAGCACGTCAGCGATCGCGACGTTGTAGGTTCCACGGATGTGGGCATAGCCGAACCAACGCAGGACGCGAGATTGTTCCAGCAGGCCCCTCCCCTGCCCCACTCTGCGTACGATGGCCAGTTTTCAGTCAACCAGTCCGCCCGGGCTATCGATATCCAAGCGTCCACCACCTTGCCTCCACAACTTTCGCCGTCTTCGAATCATCCATCTACTTCGTTACATGGCGGCTCCCGAGTTGCAATGATCGTTGCGTTGACTTTGGCCATCGCTATTCCTCCAGCACTTCTGCTAGGGGCTATTCTAGGATTTATTGTTGCGTCCAAGTAAAAGGCATTCAAGTCTGTTAGAATCTCCTCCATGGTCCGAATACGGAATAACATCTGTGAAAATCTGTGTACATCGGTGGCTGAGAAACGATCTCCATTTAAGGTAACAGAACTTAGCCACGGATTTTCACGGATCAGCACGGATATGTGAACAAGGACGTGCGAACGCGTGGATGGTTTGAAAATGGGTTTCCCAGTTAACTGACAACAGAATGTTACCGCCACTGAATCTTCACCTTTATCGAACGCCACCAGCCACCCAACGCAGTGAGCAGTGGGTGAATGTATTCGGTAAGCGACTGCCGAGTCAGCATGTTCAGCAGCTTGGATATTATGTTATGGATGCCACGTTGGATCAGTTGCTTGACCGCCTTGCCCAGGAGCCGCGACTATTTATTGAACCGGACGGTTCATTTGTCTGGACGGGTTCACAGTCAGGGCTGGGGGATCACACCGAACTGAGGGTAAATTGGCAATTGGATGGCATGTTGTACGATAACCCGCAGGGGTTGGTACGTGTCGAACTGATGGGCTGTTGCCCACAAGTGCAGTGGCAGAAGTTGATCGGTCAACTACAACCCGACGGCCATCTGATCGCTCATCTGTTGGAACCGGCATGTTTCGTGCTGGCTAGTGATTTATTGGTACTGTGGAATTCATGACTCAAGATTGGTTTGCTCAGCGCCAGACGATTCTTCAGCAAAATCGGCAAGCCTGGAATCGCATGGCAGACGATGAACATGTGCTGACTAGACCAGCCAGCGACAAGGAGTTGCAGTGTCCCCTGCAAACCGTCGATGCAGTAGGCTGGCTGGGCGGCAGCATAGCGGGGTGGCAAGTGCTATGCCTTGCCGCAGGAGGTGGCCGCCATGGTCCGCTATACGCCGCTGCGGGAGCGGACGTGACTGTGGTCGATCTGAGTCCTGCGATGTTGGCTAAGGATCGCGAGATGTCGCGAGAGAAAAGGCTAGTGATTCGTACCGTGGAAACTTCCATGGATGATCTTTCGATGTTCGCTGCCGCCACATTTGATTTAGTGATCCACCCGGTCAGCACCTGCTACTTGCCTGATCTGTCGCGATTGTTCACCGAGATCGCCAGAGTGACGCGGCCCGGCGGACTGTATATCAGTCAGCATAAGCAGCCGATCAACTTACAGGCGTCACTCGAAACATACACCGGACAATATGTGGTCCAACACGCCTATTACGATGCCAACCCCGTGCCTGCAGTCAATCAGCCCAATCGACTGCGCGAACCGGGCACTAGGGAATTCGCTCATCGCTGGTCAGAACTGCTGGGCGGTATTTGTCGGGCAGGCTTCGCTATCGAAGACATACTGGAACCGGCTCATGGCGATGCTGCGGCTGTGCCGGGCACGTTTGAGCATCGTTGCCACTTCATTCCGCCTTACGTGAGAGTCAAGGCCCGACGTCAAAAAACCTCATCCGACAAAGCTTCCCTCATCCTCTCTACTTCTTAAGCTCTTTGGCCCAAGAGTCTCGCAGCCCCACCGTGCGATTGAACACGAGCTTGTCAGGACTTGAATCTCGATCCACGCAGAAGTAACCGATTCGCTCAAACTGAAATCGCTGCCCGGGTACGGCCGACTTGAGAGCCGGTTCCGTTAGCGCCGTGATTACCATCAGGCTATCAGGATTCATATTATCCAGAAACGTTTTACCTTCAGGAGCATCATCGGGATTTTCGTTTCGAAACAGCCGGTCGTACAGCCGCACTTCGGCTTCGCAATGCTGTGCGCAACTGACCCAGTGAATTGTGCCTTTGACCTTTCGCGTCGATTCATTGGGGCTGCCCGAACGCGTGTCCGGATCGTAACTGCAGTGTAGTTCGATCACTTTTCCTTGCGAATCTTTGATCACCTGGTCGCAACGAATGATATAACCGTATCGCAAACGCACTTCACCGCCAACCGTCAAGCGGAAAAACTTGCGAGGAGCCTCTTCCAGAAAATCTTCTTGCTCGATATACAGCTCGCGTGAAAAGGGAATCTGCCGCTTGCCGGCCGCTTCGTCCTCAGGGTTATAAACCGCGTCTAGCCACACCACCTGATCTCCGGGATAATTGGTAAGCACGACTTTCAGCGGCTGCATCACCACCATGACTCGATCGGCTACAGCATTCAGATGTTCACGAACAGCGTTTTCTAGTATGGTCACATCGATCGTGCTATAAAATTTCGCCACTCCAATCCGTTCGCAGAACAGGCGAATGCTGTCTGGAGTATATCCGCGTCTCCGCAATCCGCTGATCGTGGGCATTCGCGGATCGTCCCAGCCTGAAACGTGCTTTTCCTGAACAAGCTGCAACAGCTTCCTTTTGCTCATTATGGTGTAGGATAAATTCAGGCGCGCAAATTCGATCTGACGTGGATGGTAGATCCCCAATGCCTGGCAGAACCAATCGTACAGAGGGCGATGATCTTGAAATTCCAGAGTGCAGATCGAGTGCGTGATACGCTCGATGGAGTCACTTTGCCCATGAGCCCAATCATACATCGGATAGATGCACCACTGGTTACCTGTGCGATGATGATGTGCGTGCAGGATGCGATACATGACCGGGTCGCGCAGATTGAGATTGGGCGAAGCCATGTCAATTTTGGCGCGTAGTGTTCTAGCACCGTTAGGGAACTTTCCCGCTCGCATCTCTTGAAATAGTGACAAATTTTCGTCGACGCTGCGATCGCGAAAGGGGCTGTTTTTTCCAGGTTCGGTTAACGTGCCACGATATTGACGCGTCTGATCGCCGTTTAGATCGCAGACGTACGCTTTCCCAGCTTGAATCAATTGGATTGCCCACTGATATAACTGCTCAAAGTAGTCTGAGGCGTAGTGTAGCTCGTCCCACTGAAAGCCCAGCCAGCGGACATCCTCCATGATCGAATCGACATACTCCTGATCCTCCTTGCTGGGATTGGTATCGTCGAAACGCAAATTACAACGACCTGAATATTTCTGAGCCAGCCCGAAGTTCAAGCAAATGCTCTTGGCATGACCGATATGCAGGTAGCCGTTGGGCTCTGGCGGAAAACGGCTAATGAAAGGCATGTCAGCAAGTTTGGGAAGCTGCAAGTCTTTTTCGATTTCTTGCTCGATAAAATTCAACCGATCTGGCTTGTCAGCATCGTCTTGATTGCCGGTCGGATGGACAGATGGTGGGCTCATGTTGATCTTTCCTCGTCAGATTTGCATTGGACCGGTTCGCAGCGGGGCAGGCCAGTCAGGCACGTCCACTTTTTCCGCCTGAGCCTTCATGCTAATGTGCCCAGGCCCGAGTTCCAATCCCATTTTGCCCGTTAGAAGCCGATCAGTTTGTGCTAAGTCAACACAAATCGGTTCAGCCGACTGTACATTTAGCCCACAGCCGGTGTTGCCAGATCGCTATGGATGCTATCGATCACTGGGGCACTTACGATGGGACGCTCCTCGGCAAACCCAACCATCAGGGCAAGATCGCATAATCGGTTGATCCTACGAGGAATGCCCTGAGCAAGCTGGTGGATTCGCTCGATGGATTCATCATCGAAGATCGCTTCAGTTCTACCACCGGCTGCGCGAATGCGATGCTGAATATAGCTGCTGGTTTCCTCTGACAGCAGACGATTGAGCATGCACTTGACAGCCAGCCGTTCATCCAACGAATGGTAGCGTTCAACATGAGATAGCAGCGTCGGTTGGCCTGCCAAGACTAACGTCCATGCGGATTCTCCAGGGCTTTGTGTGGCCGCAACGTTCAGCAGAAGTCGCAACGGTTCTAGCAATCCGTTTTGCTCTAAAAGTTGCGCTTCGTCTACGATCACCACAGCGTGTCGCTGCGACTCCAAGTTGGATTGCAAAAATCGCTCAAAACGCAGCAAGTCGGCCGATGTCTCTAGCGGGTCGTCGGCAGCTGACGCATCCAATTGGCGAACTAGGTAACGTAACAGTTGCGGACTTTCCAGCGCAGGAAACACCAGATGCTGAATGGGCCGATAGGTTTCATCCAATTGCTTTGTCAACAGCTCTGCCAGCAACGACTTGCCGATACCACTGGGGCCGCACAATAGAGCTGCAGCACGCCGATTTTCGATGGCATATCGAAGCTTTAACATGGCTGCCTGATGCGTCTCCGAGGGGTAGTAGAATTCACCGCTCTGGCGATTTTCAAACGGTCGAGCCTGCAGGTGCCAATATTCTTCGTACATGAGCGATCCTTTGTGCTTTTCAAGCAGCGAAATTTTCAACCAGCCCAATCGATGCGATTCCTGTCTGACGAATTTGCCTCAGGCATGATTCGGTAGGATCAGACGAAATGTTGCGTTTGTCTAGAACAGCCACCACCGCATGAATCACCCCCAGTTCCCCTAAGGTGTTGACCATATTGCGCGGCGAGGACATCGTGCCCAAATCAACTATCACCATATCAAAACTTTGCGATAGCTCCTGAAGCATGGCTGCCATGTTTCGTTCGTTTAGCTCAGGCGCGTTCAGACGCTCCAGCAATGGCACTAGCGTCACTTGATCGTCCACCGAGTGGACCGCGATTTCCTCCAAAGGCAATTGTCTGGCCACCGCCTCATGCCAATCTACTTCCAGGTCCAGATTGGTTTGGTAGCAAAGCGATGGGTTCTCGGTATTTCCATCGACTAAAGACACATTCAATCCGTTTCTACCAGCCAGCATGGCCAGGCAACAGGCGACGGTCGAAGTACCTGTTCCACTTTGTGGACTGGTTACCGCTAAGACCTGCAGGCCTTCTTGACAAGCAGACAGTAGATTTTGAGCTACACTAGCCGAACCGTTGTTGATGGATTCAATCAATTCCTGACAGATCGGCGGCCACTCCAGTCGATCAACTTCCCAAAGCGGATTGAAGATCCGCAAGCGAGCCATTCTCAGGCTTCTCTCTTTGTGCCGAATCTGATCGTGCTGAACAGAGTGCCCTGCGAAGCTGCTTTGGCGGTTTCCGGATGGCCGACTTCGATCGGCTGAAGCACTACTCGAATAACTACCAGTATTGTTGCTACTAGTGGTAGGGACACCTTGTACTTGTGGAACTGCTGCGTCCAAAGATTCACTGGGTTGGCTATAATCGCTGTCTGCGTATAGATCAGCCTCATGAACTGGAGTGGCGTAGCTGGGTCGATCGAGGCGGAAAATGTCGCCTCCGCGATTCTTGGCTGCAATTCGATCAGCCAAGTCAACATCACCTGAATTGTCGGATCTGAATGAACTGTTGTTCGAAGCCGCAGGCCATGAACTTCCTGTGCGATCGCTGTTGCTCACGTTCTCTTGTGGTAATTCCACGTCGTCATGACTGTACAATGGGCGCTGCGTTGCGATCGGGTCTACTGGTATCGGCATTGCATTAGGCGGTAGACTTGAACCGGCACCCGCGAATCCCGACTGACTGACCACAATTGTGGTAGGATCCAGCCCATTGGTTAGCGCTGGCGGCTGGGCAGTTGCCCAATCTACAGGTACTTGGAATGGCATCGAATTTGAAGCCAGCGGGCTGGTCGCGGCGATTGCCGATACAGCCGGTTTGCGCTGACTGGGCTTGATGGCCTGACTTGACACCAAGTTTTCCTTAGCTTGCATCGGTCGGCTATGCAGATGCGGTGCCGCGGTTTCCACTGTGGCCGTGTCAAAACGAACGATGAAAGCCGATGAGCTATGGCTCGCAGCGGCAACTGGCGCACTGCGATGTCCAGCCGCCTTGTCTTTATCATAAGCCTTGATAAACACTCGATTAAGATTGTCAGAAGCCATAGGAAAATGCTCTTTCCAGGTAAGGTCGACGAAGCGCTAGCCAATTAGGTTCATCTATTGCCGTGATAACGGTTCATGGGAACATCTGTGGAAGTGGCCGAAGGATTCTTGCCTGTCAGTTCCAAGTAGGCACGGATGATCGCCTCCTCATCGGACTGGGGCTTGGTGGTCATTCGAAGGTTGTTGCCTGGCATCACGGCCGCAGGTTGACTGCTTGGTGTTGGACTTGGGCCGGTTGGTGCTATAGTCGTGCTAGTGCTGGTTGTTAGGCCAGTTGTACTAACCGATTGCACCGTTGGATTCAGCGTCGGTTGCCCCTGGCCCAAGGTCGGAATGCTGGATGCTGCGAAGCCCAGTTGCGGCAGGGCTGTTTCGCTGGGCAGGGTAGGCGAAGCACTTGTCGCTGTAGAATTCTGACTAAGCTTCAAACTGTCCAGGGAATTGGACTCGGCCGACTGAGTTGCTGAAGGCAATGTTGGTTCGGGTGCGGGAGGCAGACCTGTGGCCAATTGCGGCAATGCTATTTGAGGCTCTTTCAATTCTGCTGTGGCAAGTTGTTGGTTCGGGATAGGAGTCCCAGTAGTAGAACTACTCACGTGGGTCTCGACAGAATCGATCAGCGATTGGGCCGCTTCCGAATCAGTCGTCACAGCAAGACTGCTAGGGTCCACACCGGTCTGAAGTTGAGTTGAAGCAATCGTACTACCGGATTCTTCCGCAGCCTGAACCAGTTGTCCGGCTGTCGCTGTATTTCCCAGGGAGTCAACAGTCGTTTCAGCGATCTGGATCGTTGGCACTGCGATCTGGTCCAAATCACCAAAATCGGTTTCTGATTCGGTTTTGGTGTAGGCACCATCCAGTGGCTTGCTGGACGAACCAAAGACCATAATGCTGATGGTGATCAGAGCTATGATCAAAACGATCAGCACGATACCGCTGGACCAGTGCGCCCACCAGGATCGCAATGTCTTGGGCTCGGCATTGGAGGTTGGCTGAACCGCTACTTCAGGCTCGTGATCCTGCAAGGTTGGTTGCGTTTCTTGGACAATCTTTAGGAACGCAGCCGGTGGTGCCTCTGAGACCTGCGGAAGTGGCTGCATGCGAACTTCTGGAAGTCGAAAAAGCACCGGGGTCGAATCCAACAGATTCTGTGGCTGTGTCCGTGCGCTGGGGCGCATGCGGTCGATGGGAAGTCTGGTGGTCTGAGCCATGATTGTGAAATCCTTGCCAATGTTCGAGATGCTAGGGTGCATCTCTAGAGTCCAATACGATATTTGATAGGCCAAATCAAGGGCATTACGTTTTGCTGCGCCCTAGCAATGATCTGGAAGCCTGAGCGAGGAACCTAGCGAATTCGAACGGCAACGCTCCAAAAACGTGCTGTGCTTATACTTACATTCAAAAAGCTGAAATTTTAGGCCAGTTCTGCAGTGGAGGATGTACCACCGCAAGTACGGCCTGCAATGATGACTATCGATCGCGATGGTAATGATCTTGAGGATTTTATTGGTTAAGCTGAGATTTACACTCAAAGAATTTAGTGCAAATAGAGACTCTGTAGCGACCGAGTACCCGAAACGTAGTTACCTTCTGCTAACCCCCCCAATTGTGGGCAATTTCACCGTGACTGAAATAATACTCTTGTCTACATGCAATTTCAACGTTTAGCGATTATGATACAGGCAGTGTTTTTTCCGGTTTTTATGAGTGGTCCAAAATGACCGTACTTTAAATGAGGAACAAGAAAGATGAAATCGTTTCTAAACCTATAATCATTAGCCCTAATTTGTGGCATTGTTGCCATGACCTGCGCGTCAACTAAAG
>DAIRSD010000184.1:0-8566 GCA_036804625.1 Aureliella sp.
GGATAATTCCAGTTAATGAGCGCAAAGATTCGGGCAGTTGAGGCACGCACCGAATGAAAGAAGATTGCGTGCAAGGCCATCAGGCCTATTACCAATTGTATTAAATGTGACGATTTTCCAGCTATTTCTTGAATCGACGTTCAGTCATATTTCGGTTTCCACCTCCCGTTCTGGCAAACGGGGCAGTTTAGGGCCTATTCTTTCCTCAGGTGCCAGCCTGTGATTTATTGTAGCAGGCACGCTCCGTGTGCCGCCCGTCCCGGTCGACTGCCAGATCTTCAAGAGGCTGCGGCAGTCAGAGAACGACCGCCAAGAACGTGTTTGAATTATTGAAAATTGTACGATGCCTTCTGAAGCTAAGCCAAAATCAAGTCGCGTCGTTGAACTGGATGCATTGCGCGCGCTGGCTGCCATCAATTTGATGTTATTTCATTTCACACATGTCTACAGTGTGAAATATGGCTACAGCACGCCTCTGGGATTCGAGTTCCCGTGGGGCAAGTATGGAGTGCAACTGTTTTTTATGCTCAGCGGTCTTGTCAACGCGCTAACGCTAATGAAGAAGCAGGATGCAACCGGATTTCTGAAGGCACGTTGCCTGAGAATCCTGCCTTGTTATTACATTGTCATCGCGCTCAATTTAGTCCTGTACAGTTGTATGCCTTTGGCACAGGTTGGTCAGTGGAGTTGGTCGCAGCTTGCTGCGAATCTAACCGTGATGCCAAATCTGTTGGGCTTCGATTGCCTTGAACCGGTCATGTGGACACTTCAGGTCGAATTGCTGTTCTACGCAATCCTATTGTTTCTGTTTCTCAAAGGCTGGTTAAATCGACCTCTGCCTGCGATCTGTGCTTGCCTGACAATTTGCCTGCTGGGATGCTGGGGAATCGACTGGTTATCCACCAGATTTGGGGCTGAGCACTGGTCTACCAGTTTGACTATGTTTACGCGTCAGGTGCTGCTGCTGGACTATTTTCCGCTGTTTGCAGTCGGCATGCTGCTGCATGAAATCTGGAGTAGAGCTGGCTCAGAGTCCCCCGACTCGCATACAGACTGGGCCGCACGACTAAGACAGCATCAAGGCAGCCTTTGCGGCATTGTAGCGTCGCTTGCAGTCTTTCACTTGACCGATCACCACGGCCACAACCCGGTGGTCTCACTGGGACTGGTTGCACTTTTGACAGCCAGTCTATTTGGAAGATTGCCGATCCTGCGTTACAAGCCGTTGGTATTTATCAGTGGCGTTTCTTACATGTTGTATTTGCTGCACGACAACCTTGGGGCGGTGTTCATACACTGGCTGGACCATACGCTTCAGGTTCCACCACTGCTTTGTTTCCTAGCTTGCCTACCAGCTACGGTCGCAATATCGACTCTAGCAACATACGGATTGGAGCGACCCATTACCAAGTGGCTGCGAAATCGATATCTACCTTCTAAGGCCAGTCAAAGGCATGGCCTTTGGCCGAATCAGGCAACAATCTCACAAGGTGCCGGCTCATGATCACTGCCAATCAATGCCTGACCGCTACTCGAGTTGACATCGATACACTTGCCAGCCTGAACGAGCAATGGCAAGCTTTGGCCGGTGATTGCTTCATGCAGCATCCAGCCTGGATACTCAGCGCTTTTCAGCACTATCATCTTAAGCAACCTTCAGTGGACTGTTCCCCGCATGCAGCACTTCGGGTCCAGGACTCGAGCGGCCAGTTAAATGGTTGCGGTCTTTGGTTTCGACAACAAAGCCATGGACTCAACTGGTGGAAACTGGCTGGCAGTGGTGCCATCTGCAGCGATTACGTCACTGTTCCCGCTATTCAGGGGCGTGAAACAGAAGTTGGTATCGCGCTGGCCGAATGGTTTCAGACTCAGCCAAGTGGCCTCTTGGGCTGGCCGACCGCGATCGAGATTGAAGGACATTTGCAAACATGTCCGCTTTGGCAATCGTTCGTATCCAGTTTGGAACATGCAGGATGGGCGTCAGATTGTGTCGAAGTGGAAGGTGCTTGGAAATTAGATCTGCCCAATGACTGGACCACCTACGAGACGCTACTGCACAAATCGCGCCGCCGCAAGGCCAGGAAGGCGATCAAGTTGATTCAACAAAACAAATTTTGCCATCGAGTGGCTCGCTGTTCGGGGGCAATCCAACAAGCTTGGCCAGATTTTATTCGGTTGCATCAAAAGCGACGCCAGTATCTCAATCAGCCAGGTTGTTTCAGCGAACCGGATTTCGAGATCTTCTTGCGAAAAGCGACCTTGGAGCTTGCTGAACAGGGCTCCGCATGGATGTCGATCGTCCAACATTCCAACGGGCAACCGTTAGCCATGCTACTGATGTTCGATAGTGGACGACACGCGTTTATGTATCAGTCCGGCATCGACACAGACTGTCTACAGGACGAACCCGGACACTTGGTCAACGCAGCCACGATCCAATACTGCATCGAAAAAGGTATAGAAACGTTCGACTTCTTGCGCGGCGACGAGCCCTACAAGCGTGGCTGGCTGGCCAATCGGCATGCGCTCTATCGCACTCGCCTGTTTGCTCCGGGATGGACCGGACGCGGCATCGCGTCGGCTATCAAGCTGCGGCGTTCGATCCTAAGTTGGCGTAAAGCCGAGACCTGCCAGATAGACCTTCAAGACGAGGACTAAAATGTATCGATTCGAATTGCATCCTGACCGTCAATCCATCGATCCAATGCGTCAACTTTGGAATCACCTGGCACTGGTCAGCGGCGGAGGTATTGGCTGTCATCAATTGGAGGTTCTGGAAAGCTTTTGTCAACATCTCGGTGCCCAGCGCAAGTTGACGCTGATATCGGTCCGTGACCAGAGCGGGCAAGTTGTCGGCGGACTGCCACTCATCTCTACGCCTAATCGACTGATTACCGGCTACCAAACTTTATCGAACGAATGGTTTCAAGCGCGCCAACCGTTGATAGCTGACGATGCCGATCTATCGCGAGTCGCGCAAAAACTTGTTGAGGGAATGAGTCAACTGCAGGCCAAAAGCTTTTGGCTAGATTGGATTGCAATTGATGATCCTGTCTGGCGAGCAATCCTGTCCGCTGCTGAGCAGCAAGGCTGGGCTATTCAAATGAAAGCCAGATTCGAAGTAGGTATTACGCATCTTCCTGCAACTTGGCAAGAATTTGAGATCAGTCAGTCAAAGAACAGCCGCAAGCGTTGCCGATCGGAGTGGAAACAAATTTCTCAAGCTGGACAAGTACGTTTGCAAGTCGCCACCGAGGACGATCCTGACGAACTGTACCAGTCGTTGGAACTAGCATTTCAAATTGAATTGGAGAGTTGGAAAGGTAAACAGCAATCGGCCATAGCCTGTCAGCCGGAAACCAAAGAGTTCTACAGCAGTTGGGCCAGCCGACTACACCGTTGCGGTTCACTTCGCCTGTTTTTGCTTCGATTAGACGATCAAGCTATTGCATTCGATCTAGGCGTGGTGGAAGGCGATCGCTACCGATCCGTGAAGGTCTCGTACAAAGAAAGTCACATGGGCCTTTCTCCGGGACACGTTCTCAATCAAATGGTCTTCCAGCACTTTATTGCTGATGGCCGAGTTAAAATCATGGACACCGTCGGTCCGATGAACGACGCAAATCGCAGGTGGAGCAACGACAGCTACCGGATGGGCCGGCTGATTCTTGCTCCGGGCACCTGGGCCAACAATGTCACTGGGCGAAGCCTAGTCTCACTGCTGAACGCACGAGCTGCATGGACCGGAAGCGGTACAAGCATCCTATCTTCAAAATAGGTGTGGCAAACCGATTTGTCGCCGAATCGTCGATAGTTGCCCTAAGTGAACCGCGAAGTGCGTGGTCAGCAAATGGGAGATCAGATGCCCGTTAGTCTGCAAGGCACTAGACTTCAGCAGTTCTAAACTGTGCGGCTGTTCCAACAGTTCTGAAGGAGCGGACTGCACTGCGTTAGCAAGTTCGGTGTAGATGTCGCTAATCTTAGAAAGCAGCTCTTCTTTGCTGGGTGCAATGTTCGGATGTGTCGACCCGTCCGACCCTGGTCCATAAGCAACCGCCCACGTCTTGGGACAGTGCCGATCTTTGCCCAACATTCGCAGGCCCATGTCACCAGCGATCGCCAAATGGCATAGAATCCATCGCGGGGAATGAAAGCCATTGATGACAATCGCATCCAACTGCTGTTCGTCCAAATCGTTTGTGATCATCTTCAGGTACTGCCGTAGAAAAACATTCAGAGTTGCTTCGCTAGCTGTCATTGAATTCTCCTAAAGAACGATCGCGTCCGTGTTCGTTTTGTTTGCTGAAGCCTGAAAGCGTCGCCAACCTTCATTTGTATAGCAATATCGATGAAATGCGATAAGAAATCAAGGGTGCTACCACAAGTAGCTAGTTTTACCCGCTGGACTTGCTTAGAACTACAAATACCAGGATCATCGTAGGTCGGATGATGGTTGTCTACACTATTTGAGCTTCAAGCGTTCACGCATCAATGCTGCAATAGCTTGAGCGTTCTGATCATCTTGAGACTCCAGCGCTGTGGCAACTTTCTCTTGTCGCTCGGCAGGCTGGTTTTGACTAATTTTCCACTTACCTTCGATGCGATCTATTTCGATTGCCAGGCCAATAATCTGCTGTAGTAACTTGCCTATAAACGAATCCTGACTGTCCAACTGCCAGGCTGTACTTTTACCGGCCTCATAGGCTTCCACGGATCGCTCAAGTAGCGTCATCAATTCGGCTGGTTGCTCGATGATGCGAGCCTTGCCGTAAACGTGAACGGCCAGATAGTTCCACGTGGGAACAACATGAGAGGCTTCATACCAAGTTGGCGAAACATAAGCGTGCGGCCCCGGAAAAATAGCCAACACTTGCTGCCCCTGAACTCCAGTCCATTGAGGGTTAGCCCGCGCCAAATGCGTATACAGCGTACCAGAACTACCAGTATTGGCTTCGAGCAGCATTGGCAGGTGCGTTGCAAAGGGCTTACCATCCACTTGGGACACTAGCACTCCAAAGCTGTTACTTCGGATAAACTCTTGAAGTGCCACTGAATCTGTTTGTTGAAATGCGGCAGGAATGTACAAGATTTACCCTTAACCATTAGGCTAATAACCACTTCTTCAGCGGCGAAGCGTCTACCCGCTGCAGCACTTCGGCAAACGCTGCATCATCGGGCTCGACCAATGGCAATCGAGTCGGCCCGCACTCGACGGCAACATGACTCATAAAGCGCTTGAACCAGGCTAGCGAGCTACCTCCATATCCGCCAAGCAAATCGATCATCTGAACCGCCAGCGCCTGAAGCTGTTGCGCCTGTGCCAAATCCCCCGAGTGAAAAGCTCGGTTCAGTTCCAAGTACAACGGCGCGGCATAGTTGTACGTGCTTCCGACGGCAGCCTGAACGCCCTATTGAATGGCTGCCAACAACTTTTCATCGCGCCCAAAGAAAATTTCGTTCTTGCCTGAAGCATGATTCCCGCATAGCTTCAAGTCGCTCATGTCATCATGAGTGAACTTTACTCCCGCCAAATTTGGAATTCGACCAGCGGCTGCATCTAAGAAACTGTGAACTTGGATCGGAAAGCCTGTCATGGACGGAATATGGTAGTAGTAGAAAGGCAACTCAGGGGCCGCTTCAGCAACCTGTTGACACCAATCCACTAGCCCCAAATGGTCAAGCGGCTTGAAAAAAAACGGGGCCAGACAAGAAGTCCCGTTGGCGCCAATCGCCTGAGCATGAGCAGCCAATTCACGGCAGTCCGCCAAGCACAAATGGCCTACATGGACGATGATTCGCAGTTGCCCTGATGCTACCTGAACCCATCTCTGAGCAATACTCTTGCGCTCCTGGACCGTTAACAGCGCACCTTCACCTGTAGTCCCACAGACAAATGCACCTTTGACACCCAGCTTGATCAACCACTGCACATACGAATCGATCGCATCCAAGTTCAACGAGCGGTCGGGATGAAACGGTGTGAAAGGTGCAGCGATGAGATCAAGCGTCGAATTGGACATCAGCTATTTGCTTCCTGAATCGAGGTAGTAGATCAAGTTGAAAATTGTTAACGAACGGTATAGCCTTGCCATCCTGAGTTGCGACCATCACACTGAGCGCTGCGATAAGTGGGCGGGTGTGGAACGACAGGGATCTGCGGTATCGTTTGTACTGGAGCTTGCATTTGAGACTGATCCACTTGCATTTGTGCGTTTGCCTGAACCAGATCCACCGTACTTAGCCCCGCCGTGTCGGGGAAGGCAAAGCTTGAATTGCTACTTGGCGCCTCATTGACCAGGTACAATCCAACATCCAATTCAAAGGTCAGCGGCGGACCGACATCCGGCTGCAACTGCACAGCGATTCGATGTGGCAAGGACCAATCGATGGACGAGTAATACTGATGGTCGCTCAAGCGAGCATGTGCAACAAGCTTCCCGGTTTGATTGTACAGCATCGTCTCCTCGATGGTACCGGTCTTGGCCGCCATAATCAACAATCGTCGATAGTCGCCGCGTGGGCTTGGAATATCGGAAATCACCTCCAATCGCCCATCGGCACGCAGGCGTGGCCCCTCATGCCGCCCTGCAGGCTCCATTTCAACGATGCCAAACGCTTCACGCAGCCACAGCGGCGAAACCGGCAAAACATGGCGAGGCCCATTCTGACTCTCGAAGTCGTTGTGGCTTGCGAAGTAGATGGTAGGCGAAGGCCGCTGAACTTGCAGCCAGAACACCTGCGAATTGCTACCTGCCGCCAGCGGACTTCCAAGCGCGCTGCTGAATAGCTTGGTCTCCAGACGCATGTTATGTGGCCGTTCCCAGGTGAAGGTACCAGAGAGTTTGTAAGCCAAATCTGGACTATCAATCGTCAGAGTGTTCGAGGCGAGTCGTTCGACTCGTAAGCTGCGATTAGTTTGCTGGATCAATTGCTCCAAACTTGGCGTTCCGGACTGGAAGACCAAGGGTGGGCTGAATTCAGGAAGCGCCGAACGACGCGGAACGCACGTGGCTCCACCACAGGTCATCAAGACCGCAAGACAAACTAGAATCCCAATCCTATTCGACCGGGTCGAAGCGGAAGAATTGGCAAAAGTTCTCAAGTTATGGTTTTGACTCTTAATGGTAAAGCTCGCGGTTGTTAATCGCTCTACGTAGGATGCGAAATATTATTGGTCTGTGAATAACAAACGGGTCAACGATTCCTGCAATTGTGCCCAATGTGCAGCGGAACTTGGCGGAGCCACAGGGACCAACCACACGCGGCCGTCGCCTGGATGAATCAACTGCCATGGCACGTTTTGGCCTGACGGTGTGACATCCGAGAACGATGACTGATCGTCCACCAGCGCTCGACGCCGTACCAGAAGCAGCGCTAACAAATAGGCTAAATCAGCTTGCGCTGGTCTCAGTAATAGATCGGTCAACACATCCAGCAACACTTCATCGGGTGCTGGTCGCAATTTCGCTGCACCGGCAGCCGGCATACGGCACGTCCACCAACCGACAGTTTCAGCAGGCGGCCCTGTCCACTGGTCAGCCGCGATATCCAGCCGCATCAAATGGTCACCGGAAGCGACAAGAGCAGATACATAGGACTGCCCCGGCTCCAATGGTTGACCGGTAACGTGGCAACGTCGCGTGCATTTTGTAGCCGGATACTCCTGCAACATGGCAATTCGACTAGATGCCTTTCTTCCCTGTATCAACGATCCATCACCCAGACCGACGTCCGTTAATGACTGATAGCATAACGGGAATCAATGGTGCAAGGTCAGTCACGCGTTCCACTTCCCAGTCACCAATTGCTTGCAATCGAGAGTTCGGTGATCGTATGTGGTTTAAAGGCCAATATGCAGAGAGTCGCCTCCTTAGATGGTATGCATCACTTCCAAGATTTTGGGTAACGGAATCGGCTTTGCCTAACAACCATTGTCCAGCCAAGGACCGAGTTGCAGTCTGTTTGGAACATTGACTAGCTAATGCATCTGCCAAGCTTGCGGTGGAATTTACCCAAAATACGTCTAGTACAGGATGCCTGAACTTGTTCAGAAAGGGGAATCTTGGCGAATCCCACTACAAATTCAAACCATGGGAAGCAGCATCGCCAGAGCAGTAGCTAACAGAAAAGCGCTGGTACCTATGACACACAGAAGGATTGTCCAACTGCGAAGAGTCTCCTGTTCGGTAACGACTCCCATCTTGGCGTAGACCCAAAACCCAGAATCGTTCATCCAACTTCCCACCATCGATCCACCACCAAGAGCTGGCACCAGATATGCGACATGAAAGCCCAACTGGCCTTGGGCCGCCAATTGCAACGCGATGGGTCCAATTAGTGACGAACTAATGATCATGGCGACCGTGCTTGAACCCTGAGCGATTTTTAGGATCGCAGCGATTGCAAAACCCATGGTCAGTAGGACCAGCCCGCCATATTGCTGACCCGAATTGGCAAACAGCGATTCCACAACGCTTTGAATCTCGGTCATGGCCAATAGATTTCCAAAAGCACCTCCCGCCGCAGTAATCAGAATGATCACTCCACCGCTCAACAAGGCATCCTC
>DAIRSD010000185.1:0-8562 GCA_036804625.1 Aureliella sp.
ACAGGTGGGCCTTTTGGCAAGATCGGCAGCGCGCTCGTAGCCAACATCAGCATGCCTCCGCTCAATCTATTGACTTCTAGGTCTGGAGTGAATTTCAACGAACTTGCGCTGAAGGTCAATACGATGGCCCCAAAGCTGAAGCCCGATGGAACCATGGAAATGAAAGATGGCCAGCCGATTCTAGAGCAGCAACTTTATCCGCTGATCAACTACGGTCCGTTCCTACAGACAGTTTTTGACTTCATCATCATAGCCTTTGCCATCTTCATCGTGGTTAAGATGATCATCAACGCTAAGTAACGCTTTGAGAAGGAACAGCAGGCTGCAGCACCGGCTCAACCATCCGAAGACGTCTTGCTACTGAGAGAAATTCGCGATTCGCTTAAAAGGTAATGTTTAGTCTACCGAACTATTTCGATGCACCTCCGGAAAACCGCAAGCACAGTTCGTCGATTGCGAAAATTGCGCGATCGACATTCGAATGACTACCTTTGAGCTTAAGATCCAACTCAGCCAGCCAAGCCAGAATTTTTGCGGCTCTTTCGAGCCCCAGCCTGCGCAGGCGTTGTGGAGCCAATTGAAGTTCAGCACCCCAAAAGCCGCTCTGCTTGACCGCCTCGTCGGCACCAAAGGGACGCCCAACGCGGCGACTCTGAAGGACAAGCTGAGCGGCTATTCCGTAGCGTCTTAAGCTCCACGCGATCTGAGGCAATACGGCTGCGGGGTGTTCACCGGCGGCAAACACGCGGGCCAATTGCTCAAGTGCCTCAGCGGCTTTACCATCCATCACTGCGTCAGCGATTTCCCATGCGGTCCGCGTAGACCAACTGCCAACGTATTGGCGAACGGCAGCATCATCTAGCGTTCCCGCATCGTCAGCATACAGCGCAAGCTTTGCTAACTCCTGATCCAACACGCCACAAATTGGACCAACCGCATCCAACACCATGGCGGACTGATTGTTTTTGAGCTGAATGCCATGTCGAGACTTGCCCCACCACTGAATCCACTGTTTGAGCTTACTCGCGCTGGGCGCTTTGCTGCGGGCACTATCGGTGGGCAGCCCCGCATCGATCACCCAGCCTCGCTTGTCTATCGCCTTATGGAGCTTCGTGGTTCCGGGTAGTGAATCGACTTGCAGGATCAATAGGGAACCTTCGCCTGGGGATTCACACCAGTTTTCCAACTGACTGCGTGAGTCACGAATCAACTTGCCGGCCGATGTCACGATGGCTGCTCGCATAGCATCAGGATCGAACAAGGAAAAACTAGCTAGTTCATCGTGTACCTGCCCCCAGGTACACGTGTCTCCCTCAAACTTGCGAATGCCAGCGGATTCCAGATTGGACAGTCGCAGCAATGCCGTTATCGTCTCGCAGCCCAAGAAGTGATCGTCACCCACAACGGCGACAACCGACGGCAACGTGCCGGGCAACTTGCCGTCCATCAGTAATTCAAAACAGTGCATACCCATTGGCGCTAAAGCATCGCAAAACTGGTAAGAACAACAGGCGGTGACTGACAACGATCAGCCAGCAGCAACTGGTCGACCGATCACATCAGCACCCACCCAAGGTCGAAGCACACTGGGCACTCGAATGGTGCCGTCGGCTCGCTGATTGTTTTCCAAGATCGCAATCAAGGCTCGGCTGATGGCGATCGCGGTTCCATTGAGCGTATGGACAAAATGTGTCCCCTTTTCTGCCTTGTGCTTATAACGCACGTTCAGACGGCGTGCCTGATAGTCGGTGCAGTTGGACGTGCTGGTGACCTCACCCCACTGTCCACCATCCCCACGTCCCGGCATCCAGGCCTCCAAGTCATACTTGCGATAAGCGGGGCCGCCCAAGTCGCCCGTGGCTGTGTCTACGACTCGGTAAGGTATCTCCAACAAATCAAACAGATCGCACTCGATTTGTCGCAACTCTTCGTGCATGGCATCGCTTTGTTCTGGAAGGGTAAAGGCAAACATTTCGATCTTAGTGAATTGATGAACTCGGTATAATCCCTTGGAGGCCCGTCCGGCTGCCCCAGCTTCTGTGCGAAAACAGTGACTGATTCCCACAATTTTCAAAGGCAATTCGTCGGCGTCCAGTATTTGATCCGACAGCATCCCTCCTAAGGTGATTTCCGCAGTGGCAACTAGATTCAGATCGGTGTTTTCTATCGAGTAAATCTGAGTCTCAGGACCGCGAGGCATAAAGCCAATTCCCTGTAGAATCTGAGTGTGGGCGACATCGGGTGTGATGATTGGCGTAAAGCCACGCTTGACTAGTTCTGTGACGGCAAATTGTTGTAGAGCCAAATCCAATAACACAGCCGCATTGCGCAGGAAATAAAATCCCGCCCCAGCGACTCGCGCGCCGGATTCAAAATCGATCATGTCGTGCAGTCGGCCCAATTCCAGATGATCCCGGGCCGGAAAATCAAATTTTGGCACAGGCGTTTTGCCTCGAGCGACTTCAAGATTAGCATTGTCGTCCGCTCCCACGGGTGCCTGAGGATGTGTCAAGTTAGGGATATGAGCTAACAACTCCAGGACCTGAGCATCCAGTCGATCATGATCACTTTGAGCGGCATCTTTTTGCTCGCGCAGCACCTTGCCCTGCTCTTTCAGTTGCTCACGCTGTTCGGCTGACTGGGCTTTGCCAATGCCCTTGCTAACTTCGTTGGCCTGCCGATTCAGTTCTTGGGCTTCGGCCAACTTCGCTTTTCGCAAAGCTTCCAGTTCGACCAAGCGGTCGACGTCCACTTGCACGCCTCGCGCCTGACAGTTCTGCTTGATCAGTGCGACCGAATCAATGACCAATTTGCGATCCAACATATTTCTTGCTTTCACTCCAAGACTTGATTAATTTTCTATATTTGACAGGTAGTGCCATAGGTAACTGCTGGCATGAATGGCTCGGTAGTAATCGTCTAAACAGAATTTTTCATTGGGACTGTGGGCCCCGTCATCATCCAATCCCCATCCCAGCAACAACACGTCGGCGTTGAGAATTCGCACCATCTGAGCCACAATGGGGATCGATCCGCCTTCACGAATCAAGACCGGCGGCTGCCCAAAACCATCGGTAATTGCCTGCTGTGCTGCTGCCACGTAGGGACTATTGGGATCGACCATGACTCCACAGCCACCATGCAAATCGATTAGCTGAGCCTGAACCCCCTCAGGCGTATTGGCTGTCACAAACTGCTGGAATTGCTGAGCCACCTCTGCTGGATCCTGGTTGGGGACCAGACGAAAACTGATTTTTGCTCCGGCTTGGCTTGGAATGATAGTCTTTCCACCTTCACCTTGATAGCCGCTCCACAAGCCATGCACATCACACGTGGGCCTAGCCCAGCGGCGCTCCAATGTCGAATAACCGGCTTCTCCAGTCAGCGCGTTAACGCCCAACTGCTCTGCAAAGTGTTTGTCACAAAATCCAAGCTGATGCCAAGCGTGTCTTTCGGAAGCAGCAATAGGCAAAACTTGGTCGTAAAATCCAGGCAATTGAACTCGCCCCTGTTCATCCACCAACTTGGCAATCATTTGCGCCAAAGCGTTAGCCGGGTTAGTCACCGCTCCTCCAAAACTGCCCGAGTGCAAATCCTGCTTGGGTCCCGTCAATCGCAGTTCGAAATAGGCGATACCACGTAAACCGTAGGTGATAGCTGGCTTTCCCTTGGCGTACTGGGAAGAATCACTGATGACGATCACATCGCAAGCTAACTTTTCAGCCGCTTTGGGGTCAGACAAATAGCCGCCCAGTTGCTCACTGCCGACCTCTTCCTCTCCCTCGATCAAAAACTTGATCTGCAAAGGCAAAGCTTGTCCGGCGGCGGCCCATGACGCTACGCTGTGAATATGGGTCAGCATCTGACCTTTGTCGTCCGTGGCTCCCCGGGCGTACAAATTGCCGTCTCGCTCGGTCGGTTCAAAGGGGGGGGTAACCCACAGATCAAGCGGATCGGGCGGCTGAACATCGTAGTGCCCGTAAACCAGTACCACAGGCTTGCCAGGCACCGATGGGCTTTCGGCGTAAACCAGTGGTGGTCCGTTGGTTTCAATCAACTCAGCGGCTAGGCCTGCGTTTTCCAGAGCCCTATGCACCGCTTGAGCCGCCTTGCGAACGGACGGCTGATAGGCGGGGTCGGCGCTGACGCTTGGAATCCGCAGCAGTTCTTTGAGAAGCTGTAAGTGGTCGCTTTGACTTTGCCGAATTTGCCGGTCAATCGCCTTCAAGTCGCTCATTTTCTTCAAAAACTTTCTGATTATTGCCCCAAAGAAGCTTGTCCAATGCCCCCGGTTAGGGGTTACAATAATACCGATCGAAACAATATAACGTTAGATCGCGGCTAGCGGGATTCGTCTTTGGGTGCTCATGATGCCAGTTGGGCAAAGTTTCCCTAGCGAACAACCGCTGAAGGATTCAAGATTCCTACAGTTTTTTGTCGCGATCAGACCAATGGCAGGTATCAGGTGAGAAATCATGGCCAACACCAACTACGCTGTAGCCGAACCAGAAAACCAAACTGTCGTCGAGCGCCAAACGGCGAAGTCCAAGCCCAAGCGACAGCCCCGCTATCATGTGATCCTGTGGGACGATTCGGATCATACTTTTCCGTATGTGATTCACATGTGCCAGGTGCTTTTTGGGCATCCGCTGGAAAAAGGTTTAAAACTAGCCAAGGAAGTTCACTTAAAAGGTCGCGCCGTTCTGCTGACTACAACCAAAGAACATGCCGAACTGAAGCAGGAACAGATTCACTCCTTTGGACGCGACCCATTGGCAACTAAATGTTCAGGCAGCATGTCCGCTACAATTGAGCCAGAATTGTAAAATAGCAGTGAGCCGCGATTCCATCTTTGCATTGCCGCAGTCGCGAATTGGCGATTTTGCCTTTGACCAGCAAGTAGCCGATGTTTTCCCCGATATGATTTCTCGTTCCGTTCCGGGTTACGCCTCAATTCTGGCAATGATCGAGCAACTATCGGCGCGATTTGCTGTCCCAGGCTCGAACATCTACGATCTGGGTTGCTCACTAGGTGCCGCTTCGCGCTTGATCAGTCCGCAAGTACCGAGAGACTGCACGATATACGCGATCGACAACTCTGCGGCAATGATTGACAAGCTACTGCATTTACTGGAACAGCAGTCGGTCAATCCTAAGGGCTGCCAGATTATCGCGAAACAAGCCGACGTGCGTGAAGTGGCCATGACCAACGCTTCGTTTGTAGTGTTGAATCTGACTTTACAGTTTGTACCGCTGCCGGACCGGCCTCAGTTGCTTCAGCAAGTTTATCAGTCGCTAGTAAGCGGCGGCGCGCTACTGGTCAGCGAGAAAATCTGTTTCGAAGATCCCTATCAACAGCAATTGTTGACTGAATTGCACCATGATTTCAAACGTGCTCATGGCTATAGCGAATTGGAAATTGCCCAGAAGCGTACATCGATTGAAAACATTCTGGTTCCTGAAACTCTAAGCACTCACTGCAAACGATTGAGGCAAGTTGGTTTTCAACAAGTAGCACCTTGGTTTCAGTGTTTTAATTTTGCTTCCATACTGGCAGTTAAACACTAGCGATTGTCTTTTCATGTCAGTACAGTTCTTAGATCGCCAGCCATTAATAGATCACTTGCGCAGGCTAGAACTGAACCATCTGGCTGACGTCATGCAGAAGCGGTGTCATCAGCGATTTAGCTACCAGCGCGATGGCCACTTACAGGGCTGGCAGCAAGCGTGGAACGAACTTCCCGCTATTTCCGCTCAGCTAAAGATGCTGGAACAAGCCGTGGCAATCGTGCCACGAGATGCCGGTATGCTTGAGTCGGTGTCGCAAGAGAAGTTGCGTGAGACTCTGATGAAACTACACCCATGGCGCAAAGGTCCGTTCCATTTTTTGGGTCAAGACATCGACACGGAATGGAAATCCAATTGGAAGTGGGACCGTTTCGCAGGACATTTGGATTTCAGCGGGAAACGAATCTTGGACATTGGATGCGGAAACGGCTACTACGGCTGGAGAATGCTACAGGCTGGAGCAGACTGGGTGCTGGGCTGTGAACCGTTCATGTTGCCGCTGGTCCAGTTCGAGCTGTTTCGTCGCTACGCACCTGAGCCTGAACGTCAGTTTGTGGTGCCGCTAGCCGATACCGACTTACCTCGCGATCTCCACTTTTTTGATATCACTTTTTCAATGGGGGTACTTTATCATAGCCCCAATCCGATTCAACATTTGCAAATTCTGCATTCGACCCTTCAGCCCAATGGAAAACTGGTATTAGAAACGCTGGTGATCGAAAATTCACAGTCCGATGTATTAGTCCCCCAAAATCGTTATGCTAAAATGCGGAATGTGTGGTTCATTCCTAGTCTTTCGATGTTGAAGATTTGGCTTCAGCGCACCGGGTTCCGTGAGATCCAGGTGCTGGACGTAACCACTACTACGACAGACGAACAACGGCCTACGCAATGGATGCGATTTGAGTCATTGATAGACTTTCTGGATCCAAGTGATAACCGCAAAACGATCGAAGGATACCCAGCGCCACTCCGTGCGGTCCTGGTAGCCCGTGCCAACCCACAGCACCGTTAGGCTCCTGCAATCGATGGCCCAGCAATGAACAAGTAATGTCGAAATTTAAGGCGAGCGGTCGATGTGAAGTTACCCGTAGCTACCGTCGCCAGACGGTGGTCGTGTGGGGCACCCATCGTCTGGCGACGGTAGCTACATTTCTGCCGCTTGCCTAACAGAATGAAAACTCACCGGCCCGCCATAAGAATCTGATTTTCTCAGGAGTATCAAGCATGGTAGACCATTTAGAACATCGTAGAGGCTTCCTCAAGTCGGCAACCGCGACCACAGCGATTGCAACTGCGGCCAGTCATCCATTGCTGGCGACCACGCCGCAGAAGAAGATTCGAGTCGGCTTGATCGGCTGCGGCAATGTTTCTGCAACCTATTTGACCGATCTTCGTTCCTGCCCACATGTCGAATTGGTTTCTGTGTGCGACATCAAACCCGAGCGAGCCCAACAGCGCGGAACGCAATTTAACGTATCGCATCGCTACTCACATATCCATGAAATGCTGGCTGGCGAGCCGTTTGATTTGTTGGTCAATACGACAGACATGCAGCAGCATGAGTCACTGAATCGCATCGCGTTGGAAGCAGGAAAAAATGTGTGGAGCGAAAAGCCAATTGCCAATTCGCTATCTGCTGGACAGGGGTTGCTTCAAGTGGCAAGTCAAAAAGGTGTTGGCCTGTGGGGTGCTCCGGCGATGGTCAACAGTCCGCAGTTCGAGTTCATGGCTCGAGCCGTCGTTGATGGACGCGTTGGTCGCCCCGTTGCCGCTCATGCCTACTATGGACATCTGGGGCCTGATTGGAGCGCTTTCTTCTACGAGACAGGCGGTGGCAGTTTACCCGATCTAGGCGTTTATAACTTGACTACACTGACCGGCATATTGGGACCAGCCAAGTCGGTTAGCGCGATGTTGTCGATCGTGACGCCAACGCGCACCGTGAAGGACAAGGGACAAATTACGGTGCAGGCAGAGGACAATGCGTCGCTATTGATGGATCATGGCGGAGGCTGCATCTCGCACGTCCAATGTGGATTCAACTATTTTGAACCGCATGGCCACGAAGGTACAGGGAAAACACGGAGTACTCTGGACATCATCGGCACCGGCGGAGCGATGCATTTGATCGGTTACGATTGGAAACCTCACGGAGTTGACATGGCAACGCTGCAGCAGCCCAAATTGCAGCGTCACTGTACGCAATCACAAGGATTCACTTGGCAACAAGGAGCGTCGCACATTGCCACTTGCCTAGCCACTGGCGCAACTTCGCGAATCACCCCTGAGCACGCGCTGCATGTCGTAGAGATCATGACGGCTGCTAGGCAATCGCAAGAGACTGGCCGAACCATTCCTTTGACCAGTTCGTTTGCCTGGCCTTTGTTCAAATCAGAAGAGACCTAGCTGGTGCCTGCACTCTCGAATCTGGATCAAACTCTCGTAAGGCAGTTCGCAACGATGCCGTTTTTCAGCACCCCAAAGTGGAGTAATCTAACTTGATACCTCCCATAGTTACTTTAACCCAAGTATTGGAATCGAACTGGAAAACCATCTGGTGTGATGTGCGTTATTCCTTGGACGGCTCGGACGGCTACCAAGCTTATTTAAGAGGCCATATCCCAGGGGCACGGTACGTTTCAATGGACCGCGATCTAGCTGCGCCTGCCGGGCCGGTTGTCGGGCGACATCCCTTGCCGACGCCTCAAGTTTTTGCGGAATCGTTGGGCAAACTGGGTGTTTCATACGACGATGTGGTCATCGCCTACGACGCCGTCGGAGGACGATTTGCCGGGCGGATGGTGTGGATGTTGCGCAGCTTGGGTCAGCAGGCAGCTCTTCTGGATGGCGGCCTGCAAGCTTGGCAGGATCAGGTTCCCGATACCAAGCTGGAAACCACCCAACCAACCTGGCGGGAAGTGCAAAGACAATCTGTAGAATGGCCTAGCCACGAGATCGTAACTGCTGATGAAGTTGCCGATCACCTGGTCA
>DAIRSD010000186.1:0-8498 GCA_036804625.1 Aureliella sp.
GTGAGCAGTTGCTGTAACACCAAGAAGAATTGTCTCAGCAGAAACGGCTTCTGGAATCGGTACTCGATACCCCATCGACCGGTTTTTGGGATGCAAATTTGTCCACAAATCAATTTAGGCACAGTCCCAGTATGTTATGCATGTTGGGTTACGAGCAAGGGGAACTGCAAGTAGACTGTACCACTTGGCACCGCTTGATTCACCCGCACGACCTAGATTTCCTTTTAACATCGATCGATGCACACGTTACGTCTCGTGGTGAGATACCCATCTATGCTAAAGTGCGTTTCAGAAGCAAGGCGGGTCAAACGGTATGGCTGTTGTGTTTGGGGCAGGTGGTATCCTGGAGTGCAGACCATGCGCCCGAGCGGCTAGCTGGTTGTTGCATCGATATTACCCAGCAGCAAGCGGCTGAAGATCAAAATGAGTTTCAGCGTAATGAACTGCAGCAAATACTGGACGCGATTCCCGAGTACATCTTTTACAAAGACAATCGCAATAACATCCTAAACTGCAACGCGGCGGCCGCTGCTTCCATAGGGCTGACCCGCGACCAGATCATCGGTCGCAAGGCGAGTGAGTTTTTTCAAGATGCTGATAAGTATTTTGACGACGACTTGGGCGTGTTGACTGAGCAGCAGATGCGGCTGGGCAAAACGGAACGATTCACCGACTTATTGGGTCAGGAGCGAACGTTGCGAGTTGACAAGATACCTCTGCGAAATCCTATTGGGCAATACGATCGGTTGGTGACCATCGTGGCAGATGTCTCGTAGGTTGCACTCGCTCAGCGGCAATTGTCCTACACTCAGGAGCAATTCCGACTAGCCATGAAAGCGGCCAATGTCGGGCTTTGGGACTGCGATCTCGATTCGAAGACTCTTTATTTTAGCGACATAGCGCACAAAATTTTGGGATATCTTCCAGGTGAACTTCCAACCTGCACCAAAGCATGGACAAAACTGGTCCATGGGGATGATGCAGATTCCGTTCGACGAGCGGTTGGAGAACACATTGCTGGGAATGCGCCATCGTTCGTGGCAGAGAACCGAATGCGATGTGCCGACGGTACTTGGTTGTGGGTGCGAAGCGCTGGCGAAATCGTCGAGCGACATGTTGACGGCAGACCCAAGCGAATCCTGGGTGTGATCATCGACATTCAAGAGACCCGAAAGGCTTTAGGCGACGCCATTCAATCGAAAGAATGTCTACAATTAGCCATGCGAAGCCTGAGTCGGCAGACTCAGTTGTCACTAGAGATGGCTGCTCAGGCCAAGGATGCAAGCCGAGCCAAAAGCGAATTCTTGGCGAACATGAGCCACGAAATCCGTACACCGATGAGCGCCATTTTGGGTTACGCTGAACTACTGGCTGATCCAGTCGAGCGTAGTTCGATGTCTGGCGATGATTTTACAGGGGCAATTCAAGTGATTCAGTCGAATGCTGGGCACTTGATGCAGATCGTTAACGACGTTTTAGACATGTCAAAGATCGAATCCGGACAATTGGTCATTGAACACATTGCGACGGCTCCACTAGAAATGACACAAGAGACCATCGATTCGTTCCGCGCAAGCGCTAGCGCCAAGGGGATTGAATTGACGCTGTCGGTACTTGGCCAATTGCCTAAAACGATCGAGTCCGACCCGACTCGGCTGCGCCAGATATTGCTAAACCTCGTGGGCAACGCAGTAAAGTTCACTCAGCAGGGTTCGGTCGCGGTGAACTTGCGGAGTGAATTGGAAACCGGTCAGCTCTTCTGAAATATATCCGATACGGGTATAGGTATGACCGATCAGCAGTTGGAGAGTATCGCTAGCTGCCTGCCATTCAATCAAGCTGATGCCAGCACCACACGTCGCTTCGGTGGCACCGGATTGGGGCTGCGAATCGCCCAGTCACTGATCCATCGACTTGGTGGTTCGCTGACGATTGAATCGCAGTCTGAGGTTGGCACAACCGTCACGTTTTGTGTCGCAGCAGCCAGTTCGGACTATCCCGTTCAGATTAAGACAATCGCCAGCGAGGCTGCCGGCAATTTGCAGGCTGCGCAGCACTTGTCACAGGGGTGTTCCAACGACCGGTCCTTGATCAGTCCCCGTCGTTTCGATCATCCCACAAGTCCGGACCAATCGGTACGTCTGGATGGCGTTAAGATCCTATTGGCAGAAGACGGAATCGACAATCAAAAGCTGATTGCTCATCACTTGCGAACTGCGGGCGCAGAAGTCGAGATCGCCGAAAATGGTGCGGTTGCCGTGGCCAATGTGATTAGTAAAGCCATCTCAGAGCGTCCCGATGTAATTCTGATGGATATGCAAATGCCGGAGCTGGATGGTTACTCGGCGACTGAGCGACTGCGCGAGGCTCAGATCACGACTCCAATCATCGCATTAACTGCTCACGCGCTTCCTGAAGATCGCGATAAGTGCCTGGAGGTTGGCTGTGATGGATTTGCGACCAAACCCATCAATCGACGGGCATTGGTTCAGCTATGCAGCGACGCAGTCAATTGGAAACTGGAGTGTCCGTCATCGTGTATGCCTGGTCCACAGTGCCGCTGAATTTGAATAGATTTGGGGCGGCTGGCCCAAGTTCTTTGTGGTGAACCACTCGAAACAGCTCTACTTCATTGTTGACTTGAAGTTTCTCGAAAATGCTATTGCGGTGCTTGGATACCGACTGAGGCGTTATGTTCAGATGAGATCCAACATCTCTAAGCGACTGCCCAGACGCTAACAACACCGCGACCTCTTGCTCTCGAATGCTCAGTCTACCCAAACGCTGTTCCATTTGAGCCTGCAAATGTCTCATTTGTTGTTGTCGGCGGTTCAGGTCCATCGCGGCTTGAATCCGTTCTACCACTTCACGTGGATGGCATGTCTTCTCGATGAAGTCGAAGACACCAAGCTGGAATCCATCGCGACAGGACGAGGTGTCGCCATTAGCCGTCAAGATGATGGTGGTCAATGGAACACCTGTGCGCCGCAGTTCGTTGTGAACTTGCAAGCCGGTCATTTCAGGCATCAACAGGTCGGACACCAAGCAGCCTGACGCGTCACGAGGCAATTCGCGCAGGAACTGTCTGGGATTATCCCAAAGACGGGTTTCCAGGCGAATATTCTCACACAGCTTTTGTATCAGGCTCAACTGAGATGGGTAGTCGTCGACCAAATAGACCTTGGGCAAGGTAATGTTGGGCGTCAAGGCAGTAAACTTCTAGGGTTATTTCGGGGGCATTGCAGTGAAATGCGTTCACTGCCGCCTTTGGTATCGACCTGGCTCTAGACGGTCTATATTAAAGAAGAACAAATTCACTTGCCTGAGAAAATTTTCAATAATTGAACGCTAGGACTGTTGCAATCCGAAGTCGAATATGGCAAGTTACGGACTACCACAAAGGAATCGTCAAGTCCAAATGGTCGCAAAGGCAAATCGTCTTTTATTCTTTGACGTTAGTCGATCCAGTCCCCTATCGATGGCGTAGGTTCGAACCCCACCGGTGCTAGTTGAGTCGACAGAAATCCCTACAATAGCGGGGGATAACTGAACATAACATTTGTCCGGCCGATGCAAGATGGTCCAGGCCGGATACCTGGTTGTTAGCGGTATTGTCGCCCTGCTTGGGGCGATTTTTGGGTGCTAAGGATAGTAACTTTCGGGCAAGATTTCTGGCATGCAGTTCCTCTATTCTCCGCTGACTTGGGGGTTTTTCCTGATGGGTGTGCCAATTCTGGTACACCTGATCAACCTTCTGCGCCATCGGCGTCAGCCCTGGGCGGCAATGGAGTTTCTGCTGGAGAGCTATCGCCGGAATCGTCGCTGGATCATGCTGAAGCAATGGCTTCTGCTGCTAACTAGAATGCTGGCGATGGGGCTGCTGGTGATGATGTTGGCCAAGTGGGTCAGTAGCGCTCAGTGGCTCAGTTGGCTGGGTGGCCGCACGACCCATCACTACCTGTTAATCGACGACAGTTGGTCGATGGATTGCACGCATCAGGGCCAGTCGACCTACAGTCGAGCCCTGCAAGCACTTCACGGGCTGGTGCGCGACATCGCAAATCAACCTGGCGATCATCAGGTGACCTTGGTGCGATGGAGTCGAGCCGCTTTGGCATTGCGCGAGAATCGCCCGCCAGGTGAAAGTTTAACAACGAACACAAGTCAAGATACGAATTCGACCGAACAAGACGCAGAGTCGCAGAAATCAGATCGATTAGATCTAGCGGCCGACTTGCTGGCTCAGTCCGTTCCCGAAGACCCCGGTCAACTATTGCAGCGTGTCGCGGTAACAGCCCCAAGCGGATTGCAGTTATCACCAGATTCGGCTTTGGAGCTGGTGATGCCCTCCATCGTTAATCAGACCGCCGAACTGCCAATCGTCTATCTGGTGACCGATCTGCGCAGAAACCAATTTGCCGACGCGGAAGGGCTGAAGAAACAGTTGCTGGCACTTACAGAGAAGAAGGTCCCAGTTCATCTGATCGATTGTGAAGAACAGGACAGCAACAACCTGTCGGTGATTTCTGTGGGCCCAGCCCAAGAGGTGTGGGCTGCTGGAGTTCCACTGATCGTTCAATTTTCGGTGCGAAATAACTCGGCGGCTCCGGTCAAGAATGTCACGTCAAAAGTTCGCATGATCAGTTATCCCGCTGATACGGTGATTCCCAATGCTGACCAGGATTATTCTGGGATGGTGACCGATCTGCCGCCCGTTGTGATCGAAGCGATTGAACCTGGCCAAACTGTCTCAAGGCAATTTCAAGTTGTCTTCTCCACTGCTGGACAGCATGTCATTGAACTGCAACTTCCCGACGATTGCTTGGCTATGGACAATCGACGGCAATGCGTAATCGACCTGCGGCAGTCGCAACGAATCCTACTGGTCGACGGAGACCCGTTGCAGTCCAATGCATTCTTCTTTGAATCGGTCATGCAACCAGGCGATCGACTGGCGACCGGTTTCACCTTTGAAAAGGTAGACTCGGCGTTTCTTCGCGACGTTGCCAGCGAAGACCTTACGGGCTTCGACGTTGTGGCACTGCTGGATGTACCGCGACTTGATCCTCAAGCGGTTGTTCGTCTTGAGGATTTTTGTAAGACTGGCGGTGGTCTGCTGTTGATCTGTGGTGGCAACACCAACGTCGAACTGACCAATCAGCAGCTCTATCGCGACGGACAGGGGTTGTTGCCAGTCGAGCTGGAGAGTGTCTTCGAACCGACAGACTCGGCCGGTCAATTGGAGCCGCAAGTTGCCGTTACTCAGCATCCCATACTGGCACCACTGAGCAAACTATCCAGTAGTCCCTTCTTTGCATTGCGAATCCGCAAACAGCATGTTGCAAGCAGCCCATCACTGAACAAACCTGGGCTGGAGACGGTTGCCAGCGGTCCCCTAGGTCGTCCACTGATGCTGGATCACGCTTTTGGAAGTGGTCGAGTAGTTACGCTGCTGACAGGTCTTAGCTCCGATTGGAGTTCATGGGCTCAGGACCCAACCTTTGTAGTTGTGGCGCTGCGATCACTTGGCTACTTGGGCAGCTTTCGGCGTCCGCCAACTGAAGCCTCCGTTGGTGGTGATTTGCAGATGACGTCCTCGGGTAGGTCGATCTTGCCTGAAGGCAACCTGATTTTCCCCAGTTCGCAACGTCCTAGAATTCGGCTTCAACGACAAGTTGAAGCAACAAGCGACGATACCATTGCACGTTTAACTTTGCCGGTCAACCTGCAAACACAATTAGACGGTGGTATCTTGGACGCGCTGTTGAAACCTGGTTTGTTTGAACTTTGGATGACGGACAGCGAAGGTCGGCATGTTTTGCGCAATATCGTTCACAATGTTTCGGCAGACGAAGGAAATTTAGAGCGAATTGGTCACGATGAACTTCGGCGGCAGATGTCTGGTGCCGACCTACAGATCAGAACGGCGCGCAGTCTTGCTTCGTCATTGAACTCGCAAGAATCGGCCCAAAGCGGTCTGTTGCTTGCCGTTTTGGTTGCACTGCTGCTAGGCGAGCAGGGTCTGGCTTACTCGGCAAGCTATCACGCCGCAGTATCTCCGCCGCGATCCGCTGGAATGTCCGGGTTGTCTCAACGGGATGGAGCGGGACGATGATTGCGCAGAACTCTTGCCATCCACCGTATGATTTTTTGATTCTGGGACAAACACGAGTCCTCTATCAGTGGCTGCGGCTGGAACAAATGAATCAGTGGTGGCACTGGCTGCTGCTGATGTTGGTTGTCGTTTTGATTTTAGCTCACGTTGCACTCTGGTATCGACGCGACTGGATCGACCTACCCAGGCTGGTGGGCTGGACGCTGCTTGGGCTAAGGCTAGTAGCTTTTGCAGGCATCTTGCTGTATTTCTTTCAGTTGGACAAACGAGTCGAGCAGCGGATCGTCCGAGAGTCGCGGGTCGCCCTTTTGGTCGACAGCAGCTTAAGCATGACCGCCCCGGGGACTCCTTCGCCATCGGGCGTGCCATCAAGCGTTAACCGAAGTCAGGAGGTGGCGCAGATGTTGACTCAGTCGCCTTTGCTGCAACAGCTCAGCGATCGACATCAGGTGTCCATTCATCGTTTTGGCCAAACGGCCCGGCCCACACCGCTTGGGTCCTTGAGCAAGCAGTCCAGTGCCCAGGAGCTAGCGCAAGCATCACTTCAGCCGGATAGCGATGGCATGACGGGCAGCGGCCAAGGGGCAGCGCTTGATCGACTCCGCCAATGGACGTGGGCTGGATGGGTATTGGTTGCCGTAAGCCTTATTCTAATAGTTGTCTCACTTGCTGCATCTCTCTTGGGGGCTCGTCACTGGATAGCTGGGACTTGGATGTTATGTGTTGGCAGCGGCCTACTGCTGGTTGCTCTAACATGGTTGGCATGGTGCATCGTACCCAACACTCAGGTGCCTCTTGCCAGCTTCTGGATATCTGGCCAATCATCTTCCACAGTTGCTCCTACCGGAACTGAAACTGCAGACGCTGTGTCAAGCAATCCTACCACGTTGCCTACCGACTGGTACTCTGCCTTGCAGCCAACGGGAGTGGAAACGCGACTGGGTGACGCCGTACGCTCGATTCTGGAGCGAGAAGCTGGCAATCCGCTCTCTGGCATCATCGTAGTCACCGCCGGACGAAGCAACGCCGGACAGGACTCCAAATCAACGATCCCCGCAGCGCAGTTAGCTCGCGTTCCACTGTACATCGTCGGAGTTGGCTCTGACAAACGGCCAGCCAATCTGCAATTGTTGGAATTGGATGCTCCCAGGCGACTGTACCCAGGAGATCGATTCTCTATTTCCGCGTTGCTGAGTTCCGTGGGATATGCCGGGCAAACGGTTCAAGTGCAGTTTCTTTCTGGCAAGAAAGATGACTCAGACGATTCGTTACAGATCGAAACCGAGACTACGGTCGAGATTCCACCAGACGGTTCTTTGGTTTCAGCTTCAGTGGAATTATCACCCAAGGCGGTAGGTAGTTGGACTTATATGGCTCGTGTGGCCGCATTGCCTGGTGAAGCCGAACTAAAAGACAACGCGGCTCGCATTGATGTTGAAGTGATCGAGCGGCAGAATCGTATTTTGATTATGGCCGGTGGCCCCTTACGCGAATATCAGTTTGCGAAAAACATGTTGTATCGCGACAAAGATGTACAGTCTCACGTTTGGCTACAATCTGGCGAACCTGGCAGCGCGCAGGAGGCGCAGAAGCTGCTTGATTCGTTCCCTGCTGATCGCGCAGCTCTGTCTCAGTACGACGCCGTAATCGCATTTGACGCGGACTGGACCAAAGTTCCGGAAGCGGCTGTGCAATCGCTGGAAAAATGGGTTGCCGAACAGGCGGGTGGCTTGATTCTAATCGCCGGTTCGGTTGAAACCCCCAAATGGCTCGCTCGCTCGGCCGACGGACCACGCTCGAGTCTACTGCGAGATCTTTCGCCCGTTGTCCTGGACATGCGCGGCAGTGCGCTGTTGGCTAGCGGGCGTGTTGAAGGGGAGAGCGCTTGGCCGCTTCAGATCACCCCTGATGGTCGACAGGCTGAATTCCTTTGGCTGACGGACCAGCCTACCAGCTCCATGGAGCTATGGGAAGAGTTTGCAGGAGTCCACACCTTTGCCCCAGCCTACCAGTTGAAACCCGGTGCCAAAGCCCTGGCCTATTTCTCCGATCCAACGGCCGTGGTCAGCGGCCAGCCGCCAATTTACCTTGCAACCCTGTTTTATGGTGCAGGTCGCGTTGTCTTTCAGGCCGGTGGCGAGTTCTGGCGGTTGCGCACGTTGGGCGATCACTATTTTGACCGATATTACACGAAACTGGATCGATGGGTCTCGCAAGGAAGATTGCTGCTGGATTCAGATCGAGGCGTATTGCTGGTGGATCGCGAGGAGGCGATACAGGGCGAGCAGGTAAGTGTGCGGGCTGTCTTGAAGAACGAGCGCTTCGAGCCACTGGTCCAAAGAGAGGTAGTGGCTAGACAAATCGATCAGAAAGGCATAAACAT
>DAIRSD010000187.1:0-8482 GCA_036804625.1 Aureliella sp.
CAGCGACTGCAGTTGTCCGTGGAAGACCAGGCACCATCGGCCATAGCACAGCTGTGTGATGTCGCCTTTTGTTGCCTTCCGCATGGCGCATCGGCTCCAATCGTGGCTGGCATTTTGGCCGCAGGCTGCAAGGTGATCGACCTGAGCGCTGACTATAGATTGAGCACTCCAGAGCTTTACCAGAAGTGGTACGGTGAACCACACTGCGACCCAGAGCGATTAGGCAAGACGCCCTACGGACTTCCCGAGCTATTTCGCGACTCGATTCGCAGTGCTCCACTGATTGCCAATCCCGGCTGTTATCCCACCAGTGCTATTTTGCCACTAGTGCCACTAGTGAAGGCAGGGCTGGTTGATGTTGAAAACATGATCGTCGATTCCAAAAGCGGTGTCAGCGGAGCAGGGCGGACCGCCAAGCTGACCAATATCTACTCAGAGGTCAACGAGTCGTTTTCCGCATACGCAGTAGGCAATCACAGACATCAACCGGAAATCGTCGACATTATCGGCCGCTTCACTGGCTGCTGGCCACAAGTGGTTTTCACTCCACACTTGGTGCCGATGGATCGTGGAATCTTGTCGACTATTTATGTGCGTCCCAAGGCAGGAGTCACCGCCAAGCAAGCCTTCGATTGTCTATACAATTTTTATCGCGACGAACCCTTTGTGCGAGTCCGCGAAAATCTCCCGTCTACCAAGTATGTAGCTCATTCCAATTATTGTGACATTGCCGTCCGCGAAAATGGCGGCCATCTGATCATACTTTCAGCCCTGGACAATTTAATAAAAGGTGCCGCAGGTGCAGCGGTCCAGTGTATGAACGTAATGTTCGACCAACCTGAACAACTAGGCTTAGGAGCTTGACACAGCATGAGTATGGACCTACCAATTGGCTTTCGTTTTGCTGGCGTACGTGGCGGTTTGAAGAAAGCCGCAGAAAAGAAAGACCTAACACTGATCGTATCGGAAACTCCTGCGGTGGCAGCAGGTGTCTATACTCAAAACTTGGTTGTGGCCGCCCCGGTGGTCCTGTGTCGTTCCAAGACGCCCAGCGATAATATTCGAGCCGTAGTGGTCAATAGCGGCAATGCGAATGCATGCACCGGTGTGCGCGGTACTCAGGACGCCTTGTCGATGTGCGATTTAACGGCTGCAGCGTTGTCCAAGCACTTCCCGGGACAGTCGATATCAGGTCAAAACATCCTAGTAATGAGTACCGGGGTGATCGGAAGATTCTTGCCGATGGACAAAGTTCAGGCTGGCATTGAACTAGCTACGCGGCAGTTGTCCAGTGGCCAGGCAGCTTTCTTGGATGCATCGGACGGTATCCTGACAACGGACAAAGGGCGCAAAGTGACCACGCGGTCGTGCCAGCTTGGTGGGCGCAACGTGCGAATCGCTGGTATGGCGAAGGGCGCTGGCATGATTGGCCCTAACATGGCTACCATGCTGTGCTGTGTCGTGACCGACGCTCCACTTAGTACCTCTCAAGCCCAACGACTGCTTCAAATGGCAGCAGACCGTTCCTTTAACAACATCAGCGTCGAAGGACACACGAGCACAAACGATACGATGGTACTTCTGGCCAACGGACAGGCTGGTGGAGCGGTCTTGAACGTTCAGGAAGAGACAGAGTTTGCTAAGCACCTGCTGGCCATGTGCATCGAGCTTGCCAAACAAATTCCGGCTGACGGTGAAGGGGCCACTCACTTAATCGCCGTAGAAGTTACGGGGGCAAAGAGCGAAGCAGACGCGCGAAAAATTGCGTACGAAGTCGCTCGCAGCAATCTGGTCAAATGCGCTATCTTAGGTGCTGACCCCAACTGGGGGCGTATCGTTTCAGCTGTGGGATATGCAGGAGTACCCTTGGACGCATCCAAGATCAGCTTGAAGGTCAATGGAATCAGCCTCTTCTTATTGGGTGAACCCGTAGACTTTGATGCCCCAGTAGCCAGTGCGGCCATTCGTGACCAATTTGAAACGCAGATCGATCTCAGCGTAGGAGACGGTCCAGGTGCATGCACGCACTGGACCAGTGACTTGACGCATGAGTACGTTCAGTTCAACTCCGAGTACACCACATGACTACGCATGTCTCCCATGGTTTCGAACACTCCAAGCTGACTTGCCAACCGCTGTCGGTACTAGGTATCGGAACGGATATCATTGAATGCGACCGAATCGCTCGGATGCTAAATCGTCACGGCGATCTGTTTGTGCGACGTGTTTTCACACCGAACGAAATTGATTATTGCAGCGGTCGAAAGATGGCATACCAGCATTATGCTGGTCGTTGGGCAGCCAAAGAGGCGGTATTGAAGACTTTGGGAACGGGGTGGTCTCGGGGAATTCACTGGACCGACGTAGAGATGCTGCACCAAGTGGAAGGACAACCTCTGATTGTGCTATATGACCAAGCGCTGGAAGTCAGCCGACAGCTTGGGATTGTTCAGATCTTGATAAGCATTTCCCACACGCGAGCGCACGCAGTTGCTTTTGCCACCGCTTTAGGCCATCATTCAACATGAGATCTAGTAGCCGCCAGTACGCGCTAGATGCCTGCGCAATTCCAACAACTGATTGGAGGCGGCCCAAGCACACAAGGCCCAGGCGACCCAACTAGGCCAAGCTATCGGCAACAGACACCAAAGAGTTATCGCTAGCACAAGCCAAAGAAACCAGTCTTGCCTGAACAGGCGTGCAAGCCAAGCTGAAGTCATCTTCCTGACAATCCAAAGCACGGTTAGGGCCAAGGCAAACCATACCAGGGCAACCAAGTACCCAGTGTACGATCGCTTTGGACTGTCGTGCCTAGTAAGTTGAATTGTACTGCCGGACCACTGCCAAACGGGTACGGCCACTTGGCTACGAACTGCCAGGTAGGGCAGGGCACTGAGCGCAGGGGCATCTTCATTCAGCAATTGAATGCTGCTCCATATTTCCTGAACCTGCACTGCACCGTCATCGTTCAGATCCAGATCCGAAAGCTTGGCCTGTAACGACGAATCGTTGATCGTGGCCTGTGATTCGATCTGAAACGCCTCTGGGCGCCAGTTGTTTACCCAGCGCCGCACGTCACTTTGCGAAAGCTGTCGGACAGACCCAAGCGCTTCAATCACCATTTGTGCCCAACTATCAACCCACAGCTCTTGTCCATCTTGATCTGAAACTTGACCCAAATGTGGCTGCCTCCGTGTTTGATCGGCAATCGACAGCTGACCTAACTTTGGCGGCCTGCTCAAAAGCGGCCGGGGACACTCAAGATCCAATTTTTCGTGGCTATCGGCCTGCCATACAACCGACAACTGTAATGGTATTGGCAAGTAATTCGGCTGAAGCGACACCGTCAAAGCACCATCGGTCGGAGACCACAAAGCAGGCCGATCACCGCTGTGGATTCCCAGCACTTGGCAGTTTTTTGGAATCGCAATATCCAAACTATTTTGTCCGCGCGGATGAACCCACATTCGAACATACCCAAAGACTTCGGAAGCCGTTATGCCGGTAATGTCTACGCGCACTAGATTGACATGGACCTCTTGAGACTGCTGGTCCAATGACTGCCAGCTTAACGCGGTCTGGCCTGATATAAGTTCATATAGCCGATTCGCCTCGACAACTGGCAACGCGCCTTCAGGCAAATCAACCAGCGGCTGGAGCGGAGCGCCGGACAGCAGCCAACGAACAGTCTGATCACTCAGTCGCTCAGGAAGCGAAACGAACACTCGATCTTCCGGAGAATGATGCGAGACAACTTGAGGCAGAATCACCGACTGTGTTGAATCGACACTATCCAGCGGAAAAGAAAACTGCAACTTACGGATACCTTGCGAGTCTGGCCCCGGAATGGGAATACAAAGATTAGTTTTCGCGGGATCCGTGTGAGGCATGAAATGACAAACTTGCTGACCCGCAGACAGACGATCTCGCAGCGCTAGCGGCACTTCAAAGAATCCATAGTCGATAACGCCTGCTTGTGCCCCCCAACGACATTCGACTGTCGCAGTCCAATTCTCCTCGGATCGCTGGACTGACATAACCATCGACTGATGCTTAGGCAGTTCAGCCGGACTGGCTTTCACGTACAATGGCAGCGGGCGACTACCAACGACTGAAGCATCCAACTTAACTTCACCAACAAAGACCTCCAGGCTCCCCAAGCTGATCGGACGGCGTGAAGCGGATGCAGAGGCATTCAAGTGTACTCCATTGTTATTGGGCTGTACTTCCACGTTCAGACCGGCCCCACGATAAATCTGATAGACTGCGTCCCTAGGTTGCCAAGCTAACAATTCGACATGCGGAACTTGCTCCACCCGATTCAAGATGACTGGAGTATCCAAAGTCATCAGCAGTCGTTGCGTCTGCTTGTTTCCATCGTCGTTAGAAACGATCTGAATCAAGTTCGGATCTTCGGATGCTTGATACTGAGCCGTCTTGCCATCGATCTCGATTCTCTGAATCGTCGATCCCGTTGGGACACGAGCCCACAATATCTGTCCAGGTTCCGAATCATCATTCCATGTCGCTTCGAAATCCAAGGTGGTAGATCCTAGTCTCATGTGCAGCGTCGATAGTTCACTGAATGAGCCTAACGCAGGTCTAGCAGCAATGCGCCGCAACTTTACGCCCGTTCCCAGCACTCGATAACCTACGCGCTGAGTGTTCGGCAAATCGGGCCCCCAACCACTGAAATTATCAACGCCGACTGGTGGCGAGTCGCTAGTATCGGGCACCCAATCGGACCCATCCTGTCCAGACCACCAAAAAATTCTGCCATTGGACACAATACGCTCCAAAGACAAAAATGGGGCATCCAAAACACCACTGGAGATCGGTTCACGCGGCACCAACAACATGCGAATCAGGCTATCACGCCCCAAGCCGCTGCTGATGCGAACGCGATACAAGGTTCGCTTGCCCACGGTACTTACAGGCGTTGTATTTACTAACTCTGCGTCCCCCCAAAGTAAGCCGGCTGGTTCCCAATCTGCATCCACTAATAGGTCAAGTTCCGTAGGCAGATTGCTACCTCCAGAAATCGTCTATTGCCATGCCGCCCACAAGAAGTTGCCCTGTGCATGGGCCCATGTCTCGGCAGTTTGCTTGGCAGTCTGCGAAGTATCTGATCGGCCGCTTTCTGACCAACTGATATTCAAACGTTCCAACGCCCCCAAGAAGGCAATCGTATAACCAAGAAAGGTTCTCTGAGTACCGCCAATTGCATTGACCGTAAAGCTGTTGGCCTGGCCACCTTCTGTGACCAATCGCAACGTCGCGTTAGGAATGGGCGGCACTGTCGCATCCAGTTGAAACTGACCGGCAGCACCTTCGCGCAAAACTGGATCGAATTGCAGTCGAACTTCAAAGACACCCGTTCCCTCCGGACGAAAGACAATACCCTCGCCGTTGGTTGCCAGCTTAAAATTCCGTACACCCATCATCCTGGGGCGACCATTCAGCATCGGCGCGCTGACCAATGAAAGCTGGTCACTGCGAAACGGCAATAATATCTCCGCATCGTCATTGGTGGATTGTACTCGAAGATCTACGCTAAATTCCTGTATCGGACCGCGATCGCTTTGCGGCTGCCGGAGCTTTAGAATGTATTGAGCCGAAAGAAATCGAACCGGTACATCCTGTTGATTGGAATCGCCGTCAGTAAGCAACAGGTCTCGCAACGCCGTCGGGATGTAGACAAAATCTCCGATAGGCTGATTCTGCTGATCCGTGGGGACAAACACGCCAAAGGTCCGGCTTGTTGATTCGCTGCCAACTGCATCATTATCCTGAGCCTGCACATTGCCCAATATTAGAAAAAGTAGAACCGACGTGGTTGCAGCCTGAGAAATGCTGGATTTGGGCCTATTCGAAGGTCGGACCGAAGTTCTTTGCACCGACACAGCGAGTTCCGCCGTGCGAATCATTCCCCCTAAAATCAAAGACAACAAAACCCACTGGCATATCATCAACAGATTCTCGGGAATCAGCGCCTGCACGATTACTAAAATGAGCAGTACCAAACACCATACCGTGCAACTTCGTCGCAGCAGTGCCCAACTGGTGGCAGCAACGACCATCATACCGGCCAACATCAACGTGAAAATCGCATTCCGGTTAACCATCCATACCCTTTGAGTCGCTGCTTGTTGATCAATACGCCGCAGTACCACGTATTCGTTCCACAAGCCGGTATGACCGTTAGTTGCGTATGCGATGACCTTCGAAGCAAACGGAGTATACCAAGACCAAGGCCGCAACCGTAGGCTCCAATGTGAAGACTCTATAGATCTTCCTCCTGCCCCAAAAAATTGCCAATCAAACATAAGGCTGCTCGGCGAGAGCAACAGTTTTTCGACTCGCTGCATCACCGGAACATCATAACTGGGGCGGCTTAGGTCCAGAGCTTCCAGCCAAGAAACTGGCGTCCCTGAACTCTCAAATTCCACTTGCACGCGATTATTGGTTGCACGATCAAGTAGAGTTTCTAATCGGCCATCACTCCAAACATAGTCGCTGGTGGCTTTTTCATTGACCTCCAGCCTCTTCAACTGCCAAGCGGCCGGCAAATTGCACACGAACCGCTGACCACCCGCGTCTTGAACTACCACGTCCAACCGATGCAACTGGCGGCCATTGTCAAAAATCTCGTGTTGCATCAGCTCATGTCCGATCCAACCCTTGTTCAAACTTGCTTCAAACCGCGTGAGCCTAACAGTTGGATTCAAGCGATTGTCAATGCGAGCAACAGTCACAAGTTCCAGTTCGCTCAGACCCAGTACCTTTGCTATTAGCGTGCCGATATCCGAATGACAACAAGCGCCTGAATGCATCAAATTCCGACTAGCGTTTTCGGTCTCTAACATCCATCGCTCCGGCAACAAAACCAACGTTTCGTTGATCGAAGCCGGAATGGTAGACAGTAGTGGCAAGTCCAAGCGAGTGGGCTGTGCTACTTGGCTGCAAGATAATTCTGTTGAGGCACACAATACAAATCGCTCGTTCAACAACTTGGGCAACCTCAATTGCAACGGCATGTTCGCCTGATCTGATGTCGGCAAAGCCTCCACCGCGTCTATCGTATTCTTATCGCCCTTGCTGCTGATGATTTCAAATCTCCAGCTCTCTGGCCTCTGCCCAGCAGGTAGAGCCACGCTAAGCTGATCGACCTGACCCTCGCGCGGCTCAAAGACAATCCAGGTTCTGGCCTGCCAGCGGTCAGCATTTTGCTGTTTGAGTGAAACCACGCATTGATTTGAAACAACGTCTGCAGCCGACAATAGAGTGAACTGGCACCCTTGATCAGATTGGCTCTTGTAGACCACAGCGTTCTCACTGGGCACCATCGATTGTTGCCATGTCTCCAGTTCGCGTCGCGGCACGACCATTTGCACCAGTCCAGCATCAAATCGCAGGCGATACCCGCCAAGTTGATCAAACACAAAGAATGCCGAATGCTTGCCCGAGGGCAGTTGTAATAAGTCAGAAGCGTCAACTTGCAACTGCTCAGCACCTCGATCCAACGTTTGATGCGATTGTATCTCCAAGTCGAATTCCAGGTTTTCCCATTGTGGTGACCAGTCCACTACAATTTCGGCGGCACCAGCCGAGTCCGCCTGGATACTAGCGCTTGGCCCATCAACAACTTGCTTCGACAAGCTAAGACTATCAACCTGCCAATCCGCTCCGATCGGAATTCGCATTTGGTTAGACAGCCAATTCTCACCACGCAGTCGAATACGAGTTAAAGACGAAAGTGTTCCATGTTGTACCGATAGGTTGGTAATTGCCGTTGAAATCCAGTGTGGTTCCGGTAACTTCCAGTGGGCAGTAGCATGTGGCGACTGCCCCACCCAACGGGAAGTCCAGGTTAGCGGAGCAGTCTGGCGGCGATCCCCATCAACGGGTTGTGATAAATCGGGACCAAACATCCTATCCGATTCAACACGCTGAACCACCAAACCGCTGTGGCCAATGACCTGAGTTGTTCCAGTCAATGCAAAGGCCCCAACCAATTGAACGCGTGGCAATCGAAATTCACCAGATTTAGAGGCGTGGGCCGTATCTGAATCCAGCCACGCGCCATCAGGCTCAGTGGCCATGGTCGTTACCTGAAGTTGTAGATCTGGCCTTGCAAACCCGTCATGGATAACTACCAAGCCTCCGTTTGAATCCTGGGCCTGATAGCTCCACGAAACGGCCTGACCATCCATCTGGATATTCTTGATGCGATGGTTCTTTTCCAAGCTCAAATGAATGGGCTGTCCTTGACCACCTGAAGCAAAGTCAAACTGTGAGACAACATCAATCCGGCGCTGGCCTACAGAATAACGATGCGATTCCCTCTTGAGCGAATGCAGGCGAGTAGAGAATCCGGACGTCACCGGCATATCCACCTTCAAGGTGAATCGTGAAACGCCGGCGAGATTCATAACCCACCAGCGATGCTGACCTTTTCCTACATGCGACTCGCCCTTCACTT
>DAIRSD010000188.1:0-8434 GCA_036804625.1 Aureliella sp.
CCCGCCAAATATTTATTTTCCAGATCAATTTCCAGGCCATGGCACAACGAAATCTGCGGTTTAGCTACTCCGATCCCCAACGGATGGATGATCGCGTCTGGCAGACCGCTTACATCACTGGCATGGAGGGCATCCCTTGGCAGTGCCATCACCGAATCCAGGGCGATCAGTTTATCATCGGACGAGAACTTGACGAGTCAGGTAAGCTGAATATCGTCTGGCCCACTGCAGCCCATGGCAATTTATGCCTTTCAACCTCCAGCCTGCCGATCGTCGACAAGCCTTACGATTTGTGCGTCGAAATTGCTAGGGGGACCGTGGGTCGCCTAAACAGCCAAACGGCCGATTGGCAGCGAATGGGTTTGCGGCTGCCCGAGAATTTTTTCCCGTTAGCCGAAGCGGGGACTCGTGATTTTCTACGGGCGGTTACTCATCGCGGTGATCCAAGCCAACGCGAACTGCTGGCTCAATCGGCCATCGACCAGTCGATACAGGCCAGCACCAATCTTTGCGGTGCATTTGCCCAGCAGGCACTGATGTCGCGAAAAAGTACGGAAGGACCGCTGACAACGCTTTTGGGAGCCAGCCTGCCAGCAGAGTTTCAGCAGGACGATACGCGCTGGCCACTGCTGCGGGCATTTAATACGCTGGGAATTCAGCCGGATTTGGGGCGAGTCGAACAGGCTTCGGGCCAGGCCAACTTCACTGTGTTTGACGCTCAAATGTCTAGGGCGCTCGACATGCAGATGAAGCTGTGCGTTGGTCCTTTGGTCGATTTTCGCAGCTCTAAGTTGCCTCGCTGGATGATCCTCTTGGACGAAGATCCGCAAAGTATACTTCGAGCTGCGTGTGCCCATGCTGAAACAACGGTCAAACGGTACAAAGGTCAGGCCCATGTTTGGAACTGCGCGGCAGGGCTCAATTCACCCAACCAACAGAAGTGGAGCGACGAACAGGTTTTGCGGATGGCAGTAGCATTGATCGAAACGGTTCGAACGGCCGATGATCGCACGCCTGTCCTTCTGACGGTCGAGCAGCCGTGGAGCGAATACTTGCGAGATGATAGTGATGGAATTTCTCCGCTGCAGTTTGCCGATGCTCTAATTCGCGCTGACTTAGGACTGAGCGGTATCGCATTGGAGCTGAATTTCGATTATTGGCCTGGTGGTTCTTTCCCAAGAGACCTGATCGAAGTGAATCGAATGTTGGATCGATGGACCATGCTTGGGTTGCCGCTATTGATCTACGTTAGCTCGCCAACGCAAGTTGCTGCTGCCGGACAGGGTGATCGCGTGTCGCAGTGGAAAACGGCAGTTCAATCGGACCAAGTTGCAGCAGACGAGCAACCTGCAACAACCGAGCAACAACGCGTCATTCCGCCCGAGTTACTGGTACAACTGTTACTGTCTAAACCGTCAGTACACGCAGTGGTTTGGCACCAGTTGTCAGACCAATATCCGGTAGCCAATCAGTCCAGTGGCCTATGGGATGCAACCGGGCAACCCAAAGAGTTGCACCAAAAGTTGAGTCAATTGCGTCACAGTTTCTTGCTTTAGGCGTTAGGCGTTAGGCGTTAGGCTGGTGAGTGAGCAGTGAGGAGTGAGTTGACTGGGGTCGAGCGTCAGCGATCCCCCAGGGTATTTGTGCTGGTAGTTTTGCTATCTTGCTGCCTGGTAAACCTTGATATTCCCGTGTCCTTCTTGGAATTCTGGCGAGTCCCATTACGTTAGAACCTTTTCTGGCGCTCGCCTATGGCTGAAACTTGAAATTGCTGAGCATCGGAGTGAAATCTGCTGTACTCAGATTTGTCTGAACGGAGAAGAGGTTAATGACTTCGAGGCCTGGTTCCGCTTTGGTGTTGACTTATCGTGAGACGAGGATGATAATCCTTTCATCCGGATAAGCGGATGGAGTGGCTCGTAGGTAGGTTGCGATATGTCCAATTCAGATAGAACAGATTTAATCCTTCAGGCGTTGTCCGAGCGCATCTTGGTGCTGGATGGTGCGATGGGCACGATGGTACAAGCTCTGAAGCTGAGCGAAGCGGACGTTCGTGGCGACCGTTTTGCGGACCACCACAAGGACTTGAAGAACTTTACCGACATTCTATGCCTGACGCATCCCAAGGCCGTTCAAGAGATCCATCGAAAATATCTGTTGGCAGGTGCGGATATCGTATCCACCAACAGCTTTGGCGCTAGTCCGGTAGGAATGGAAGAGTTTGAGTTGCCGCTGGAGTTGATCAACGAAATCAACCACGCCGCTGTGAATTGCGCACGACTCGCTGTCGACGAATTTAATGATCTCACTCCGGATCGGCCTCGTTTCGTGGCAGCCAGCATTGGGCCTACCGCCAAGCAGACTGCGATCAGTACACGAGTGGATGATCCCGCCTATCGAAACACCGACTTCATGACGATGGTCGATTCTTACATGGCTCAAGTAGCTGCCCTGGTGGATGCGGGAACGGATATATTGCTGGCCGAAACAGTCATCGATACTCTGAACCTTAAAGCGTGTCTTTTTGCGATGGATCTCTACTTCCAGCGCACTGGGCGACGAGTACCTGTCATGATTTCAGGAACGTTTGATAAAGGGGGCCGAACGTTTGTCAGCGGTCAGAGTCTGGAAGCGTTTTTTGATTCCGTGAGTCACTTTCCTATGCTCAGTATTGGCATGAACTGTGCCTTAGGGCCTGACATCATGCGTCCGCACTTGGAGGAATTGTCACACGTTGCCAGTTCCTACATCAGTTGTCATCCGAACGCAGGCTTGCCAAATGCGATGGGGCAATATGACCTGTCGCCCGCGCAGATGGCGCAGATGGTGGGTGAATACGCGGCTAACGGTTGGGTGAATATCATCGGCGGTTGCTGTGGAACCACGCCGGATCACATCCGAGAAATTGCTGCGGCAGTGGATCGTTGCAAGCCGCATCAGCAAAACCAGCCGTCGAACTACACGCGGCTTAGTGGCACGCTACCACTGGTTCTTAGACCAGAGTCCAATTTTACAATGATCGGCGAGCGAACCAATGTGACTGGCTCGCGTGCCTTTGCGCGGTTGATTCGCAATGATCAGTTTGAAGAAGCTGTCGAAGTGGCACGTCAGCAGGTGCTGGGCGGCGCTACCATTATCGACATCAACATGGATGATGCCCTGCTGGATGGTGTCCAAGCCATGACGCGTTTCTTGCGACTGATCGCAGGTGAGTCCGATATTGCGGCCGTACCCGTCATGATTGACAGCAGTAAGTGGGAAGTGCTGGAGGCTGGCTTGCAGAATACGCAAGGTAAGTCAATCGTTAATTCGATCAGTTTGAAAGATGGTGAAACCGAATTCCTGCGCCGAGCCCGCATCGTTCGAAGCTATGGTGCCGCCTGTGTCGTCATGGCCTTTGATGAACAAGGACAGGCGGTAACAAAAGACGACAAAGTTCGCATCTGTCGCCGAGCTTACGAATTACTGACCGGCACCGTGGGCTTTCCTGCTCAGGACATCATTTTTGACCCCAACATTCTGACTGTGGCGACTGGGATCGAAGAGCACAATAACTACGCGGTCGACTTCATCGAGGCGACTCGTCAGATCAAACGCCAATGCCCTGGTGCCAAAGTAAGCGGTGGCGTGAGCAATATCAGCTTCTCGTTTCGCGGTAATGATTATGTCCGGGAGGCCATGCACTCCGCGTTTCTCTATCACGCAGTCCGGGCCGGAATGGACATGGGGATCGTTAATGCCGGTCAGCTTGCCGTCTACGAGGAAATACCGAAGGACCTATTGGAACGTGTGGAAGACGTGTTGCTGAACCGTCATCCCGACGCGACAGAGCGACTGATCGAGTATGCCGAATCAGTCAAAGCGTCTGGCAAGCAGGCGGTGACTGAAGATTTGGCATGGCGTCAGGCGGATGTGCAGTCGCGGTTGCAACACGCTTTGATCAAAGGCATCGACAAGTACATCGACCAGGATGTCGAGGAAGCGAGGCAAACTTACCAGCGCTGTTTACAAGTGATCGAAGGACCGCTGATGGATGGCATGAGCGTTGTGGGGGACCTGTTTGGCGCTGGAAAGATGTTTCTGCCTCAGGTGGTCAAGTCCGCGCGCGTGATGAAAAAAGCGGTGGCCTATCTGTCGCCATTTATGGAAGAGGAGAAGCGGCAGGCGGGATTGGCAGAAAGCTCCGGACGAGGCAAAGTCTTGATGGCTACCGTGAAGGGCGACGTACATGATATCGGCAAGAATATCGTCGGAGTGGTGCTGGCTTGTAACAATTTTCAAGTGATCGATCTGGGCGTGATGGTCTCGGCTGACAAGATCTTAGAAGAGGCGGCCAAGCATCAAGTCGATGTGATTGGGCTGTCCGGCTTGATCACTCCCAGCCTGGACGAAATGGTCTATGTGGCCAAGGAAATGCAGAGACGATCGATGAATATTCCTCTGCTGATCGGTGGAGCTACGACCAGTGCCAAACACACCGCCGTGAAGATCGCTCCCCAGTACGATCACGAGGTCATTCACGTACTTGATGCATCGCGAAGCGTGCCGGTTGTAGAACGAATCACTAATGATCAGGCTCGTCAAAAACAGGCCGACGAGAATCGACGTCTACAGGTTGAACTGGTAGCCAGCTACCAAGCACGACAGGTCAAACTGGTTCCTTACGAAGAAGCCTTGAAGCGTCGATTTGCTACGGACTGGGCAACAGTCGATATACCTTGTCCCGCATTTACAGGCACCAAAGTGCTCAGCGATTTCCCGATCGAGCAGTTGGTGGATACGATTGACTGGTCGCCTTTTTTCTGGACGTGGGAACTGCGAGGCAAATACCCCAAGATTTTGCAGGACGAAACTCTGGGCGAGCAGGCGCGTGAGCTGTATGATCATGCTCAAGAATTGTTATGTAATATGATTGGCGAGCGATTGATCAAGGCTCACGCCGTCTACGGATTTTGGCCGGCCAATAGTCAGCAAGACGAAGTCATTGTCTATCAGGATCAATCGCGATCCACTGAGTTGACTCGCTTGCAGTTTCTTCGCCAACAGTGGGAGCGAAAGGGCCAAGCCGATTTCCGCTCTCTGGCCGATTACATCGCTCCCGTTGGTAGCGGTCGGCAAGATTATCTAGGTGGATTTGTGGTGACAACCGGACAAGGGGTGGATGAGCTGGCCCGCAGCTATGAAGCGGCTGGCGACGACTACAACGCAATCATGGTCAAAGCTTTGGCCGATCGATTGGCGGAGTCCTTTGCTGAGTGGTTACATCGACAGGCTAGGCGGGATTGGGGCTTTGGAGTGGCCGAGAAGCTTAGCAATGAACAACTGATTGACGAGCAGTATCGCGGCATACGCCCCGCGCCTGGCTATCCAGCCTGTCCAGATCATACCGAGAAGCAGACTCTGTTTCAGCTCTTGGATGCCACAGCGAAAACTGGAGTTGCCTTGACAGAGTCCTTTGCAATGTGGCCAGCGGCAAGTGTCAGCGGACTCTATTTCGCTCATCCCCAATCACGCTACTTTACCGTCGATCGAATCAGTCAGGATCAGGTACACGCTTACGCTCGAAGAAAAGGCATGAGCGTTCGCGAAGTCGAACGCTGGTTAGCTCCCAATTTAGGCTACGAAACATAGGGCAAGTCCTGAGTACTATTCCGCCTCTTGATCATCCTGATAGTTCCTACTGCCTAAGTTGCTGCATGACTTCGCGCACGATCTGCTCGATAAAATGGTCTGTTTCTGCCGAAGTAGCAGGTCCGCCGGTAGCGGGTTGAATGTCGGGCAACCACTGCTGTAATTCTCTTAACATCTGAGCCAACTGATCCTGAGTTTTTTGAGCTGTAGAAATCTGTTCAGGAGAAAGTGGCTGTCGGCTACGCCCCAAATCCCAGCCGCGAATTTGTGCGCCGCGCCGGAAGCCCTCGGGGAATTCGGGTTGGCTGATCATCGCGTCAAATAAAGGTAGCAGGCGATACTGCAACTGCATGGCGCGATCCCATTGTCCACGAGTGGCAGCTTCGTAGATCGCTCGCGTCAATTCGGGTAAGACACCGCTGCTGGCGTTGGTGCCACCGTTACAGCCAATCATCAACATCGGAGCCAGTGCGGCATCCCATCCGGTTAGAAAGGAAAACTCGGGGCGTTGAGGACGGACAGCGGCAATCATACGCATCATGTGCGGGATATCGCCGCTGCTATCCTTGATGCCAACAATGCGAGAGCAGTCCAAGGCAAGCCGTCGGACCGTGCTGACTTCGATGGGCGAAGCAAATAAGGGAATGTTGTAGAGCGTGACATCTATGGAAACATGATCGGCGATTTCTTTGAAGTATTGGTAGACCGCCTCCTGACCCAGCTTGTAATAAAAAGGTGCCACAATGGCTACCGCTCGCACACCCAGCGCCCCGTACGCCTCGCAGGCATCAATGGTCTCTCGAACGTTCGCCTCGGCGGCCCCAGCTAAAATCGGTATTCGGCTACCCACATGCGCGGTAATTACTTGAATGATTTGCCGTCGCTCGGCAGCCGTGAATCGAGTGAATTCCCCGGTCGAACCGTTGGGGTACAGCCCGTGTACCCCACGCTCAATCAGCCAGTCGACATAAGCACACAGTCGTTCCTGGTCAATTCGACCCTTTGCGTCCACGGGAGTGATATTAGGCGTATAGATTCCTTGCAATGGCTCGTTCATGAGGCGAAGTTCTAAGTGTTGGTAGGGATGGGTAGGAATCTTGGGCTGGTTTTGACAGGTTCATTATCTTAGTTGCCCATGCTACAATTTCCAACGGGAATGTTGTAGTGGAACTCGCCAGAGTTCCCAGAATGTTCCCAAATTTGCTAATGGTCCTTACGGAAATCCTGGCGAGTTCCCCAATCCTTGGCAGTCCGAGATTCCCATGGCGTACGATCTAATCAAGAAAAGCCAAAAAGCACCCGGGAAATTCCTGATTGGCTTAGTGCGGTTGTATCAACGTGGTCTATCACCCTTGCTGGGCAACAACTGTCGATTTCATCCAACCTGCAGCCAGTACATGATCCAGGCGGTGGAGAAGCATGGTGCAATTCGCGGGGCGCTCAAGGGCATCTGGAGAATCTTTCGTTGTCACCCCTTCAGTCGTGGTGGATATGATCCACCCTAGGTAAGTCTGGCAGCGAGATCAGCCTAACTTAAGGTTATTCAGATTGCTCTCATGTGCCGAAGGCACGGCAGGTGAAAGCCTGGAATGCAAATCCCTGGAAATAATGACGTTTGAACGCGAGTTAGTACTCTGCTGCCGCCAAAACCGGGTGCAAAGGCACTCCGGTGGATGCATGTTTGGTGGATAACTTACGAACGATTTTTCAATCGAACTGAGACGTGCAAAAATACCTAGAACGAATTCTAATCGTCGACTAGCTGTCGCTTTTGGTTGGTTCAGACGATGTCGAAGCGGTATCCGAAGCGTCGGCGCTGGATGCAGCATTGACAGCGGCAAGATACTTGGCGGTGGCAATCTTCAGGCGAGCGGTCAACTCGCACTGTGTTGACTCGCCGTCAACCACATAGACAACAGCCGAGTTCTTTTCCTTGGATAGTTTCGCGGCGTGCTTAGCGCAGCAGATCTCTTCGTCGCCAACCTTGTAGCCCATTCGAACCTTATTCACCGCTGTACTGACCAGTTCAGACTGCTTGGCAGCCTCATTACAGCAGCCGATAGCTTGGCCCGCAATGGTCGTCTTGCCGGATGCTTCGCACTTGCAAGGAGTCACAAACGTATTGACAAACTGTTCCGTTTCCTGAACCAAGGCTGCAAAGGCTTCTGGATGCTGGGCGTAATTCTTGCCTGCCACCACAAACTGAATCTTCTGGTTGGATTTTCGAGCCAGTTCCTCAGCAGAATCATGGCAGCAAATCGCTTCGGTTCCGACCAGATAGGTCATCTTTGGCAACTTCTCTTTGGCTGCTGCCAGCGTGGCACAGCAAGCAGACTTACCTTCACATTTTCCGCTCTGGCATTCGCTCTCACATTTTCCTTCACATTTCTCCGAACACTTGCCCTCCGCCTTACAAGCAGCCTGGCACTTGTCACATTTCTTTTCAGGATTGCCCGCTACATCGTCTGCCAAAATTAGCCGTGGGGCGGCGATAACCAACAGCAGTAAAGATAAGGTTCTCAAAAACATCTTTCACTCCTTAGATTTTATATTTTCGAAACACATTGGATCGACGGACTAAAAAGCACGAATCATCAGGAACTATACTCAGCTTAGAATAGAAAGTCACCAGCTACTTATCTGCAGGCAAACAAAGTTACTATTTTTTCTTTATTTTAGTTGAAAGTTCAATAACTGGAGTGGAAGCATCCGATTCGACTTCGATGGTCAATTCAGGCGAAGGAACAGCATAGTTTCCTTTGAGAAGATCAGGCGGATCAGACACAGACTCCCCCATCATGCC
>DAIRSD010000189.1:0-8415 GCA_036804625.1 Aureliella sp.
GAACATCATATTACTGACTGTATTGCTCCCAGCGATGGCCGCTCCAATGCCGACAACCCATGGCGCAATCAATGGCCAAAATTGACCAAACCAGGACTCGATCCCTAGAGCAAGTGCAAGCGGCATCTTGCTGTAACCGGCAGTTCCACCGTCGCTATTAATAAAAACCTGAACCATAGGAACTGTAAAAAGCAAGGCTACAGATGCCATCAACACGGTGCGTATCGATGCGGTCCAAGACTGACACACCTCTTTCCAATTCATTCGGAACAGGAAAACACACAAAATCGAAACAAAGATAAATAGAGTACCTGGAAGATAGAGCGGCTCGGAAACTTTTGAAATACTTGTACCAAAAATATTGGTAAATTCGATCTTCACTTGCTTCAACCAAGACATTAGTGGCCACTGTTGCAATCGAGACAGCACCAGCAGTCCGCCTACAATCAAATAGGGCCTCCACGCTAATAGCCCCTGCATCCAATTGGCCCGACAAGAATCCTGTGAATTGACCTGGTTTTTGGATGCGACACTCAGTTCAAAATCGGACAGATCAGCATTCACTTCACTTGCTTCTGACAAAGCAAATTCTGTATTCTTTCGGTTTCCACTAATTTTCGACAAATGTCCCCAAGCCGCTGGCCACGTTGAACGCTCAGGAAAGTCCCAAGGCGAATCGCTTTTTGGCAACAACCATCCTCGACGCGCTACTGGAATGACAATTGCCAAGCCAATCAGTCCTCCAAAGAGCGAAGGGAACTCAGGCCCTAGTAACACTGCCAAGGCCAAATAGGGAATTTCCATAGCCAGAGCGGCAAATAGTGCAAACTTCCACCCGCCACGCCCCTCGCGAAAACTTCGATTGCCTCCAAAACCACGAGTCATCGAAAGGACAACGCACATCGGCACCACCATCCCCGCCACAAAGAGCAGCGAAGCGACACGCCCCGAGATCCCACGCAGCATGGAAGAAACGTCTTGAAAGTCACGTGCCACAAGCATCTCAGCTACCATCGCATCGCCAGACAAACCGCTTGCCACCCCAACCAGGATCGGGGTTCCGACAGCTCCGAACGAGACCGGCGTAGACTGAATCAACATTCCCGCGATCACAGCAGCCAACGGTGGAAAACCTAATCCGATCAGCAGCGGTACCGCGACTGCTGCAGGAGTACCAAAACCAGCAGCACCTTCAATAAAGCTGCCGAAAAGCCAGGCAACGATGATGACTTGCACCCTTCGATCCGGCGAAACCAGTTGAAACGACTGCCGAATGACGCGCATAGCCCCAGCCTGTTCGAGCGTCTGAAGTAACAGAATTGCACCAAAGACAATGAATAACAACTCCAGTGCTATGATCATGCCCGCAATCGAAGCCGCAGCAATCTGCACGGCGGGTACTCGCCAAACTATCACCGCCAACAAGACAACGGCCAACCAGCAAATCGGCATCGCTCGCCGCGCTGGCCATCGCAGGCCTACAAGTAACAATGCCACAACCAAAATCGGCAACATTGCCAATACCGCAAGCGCAGAATTATTCATCCAATCGAACACCTATGCTGAAAGTCGCTTCTAGGCCTGCAACAAGAACCCGTGAGTATAGTCGCTTCATCGGTTCTACCACTAGATCGTATTCGATGGATCGGTGCGGCGACTTGCTTGGCGCTGATTCTTGCGAATCTATTTTCAAGCCGATGCAGCGGCTTGAGTGACTTGATTGTCACGCGCGTCTTTGCTGGTCTGGGGTCCGGTATCCTGGTGTGGATTACAACTTCTGTGATCGTGCGAGTTGCGAAGCCCGAGCAAACGGCAGGTACTTTTCTGACGATTCAAACGCTGGCTCAAGCGGTTCTAGCTGCCCTTCTGGCGCTGCTGGTTATACCGTTTGGCGGTTGGGCTTGGGGATTCGTGGCAATTGCCGTTTGCTTATTGCTTCCAAGCCTCTTCATTACTCATCTCCCAGCCGAACAATCTTGAGGGTCGACGTTTTGCCTGCGCTCTACAACACGCCAATAAAATTACTTAAAATTTATTCTAGACCCCTCGCCTCCTGCTTTGCGGTGGAGAGAGCGAGGTGACCGGGTCGATTGGAACTGAGATAGACCATAAATTCAAAGCTATCGCATGCCTTTGAAAAGGAACTCCAGCGACCCTCTCCACCTCCTTTGTCACCTTCTGACAAGTCCGTGCATTGCTAGCTTAACGACAGCCGAAGCTGCATTTTTAACCTAATCGATAAACTTTACCAAAACAGCATGTGTTCAGAGGACGATACAAGGTATTAGAAGCCGTATAGCACATATCGCAAATACAAGCGTAAGTTACTACTGCAACCGGGCGCTAACGCGATTGCGGCTGATCTGGCTACCTACATGCGAACGGTTACTTAGCAGGCTGACCGACAGCGCACGGACCAACCACTACAAAGAGTAGGGAATAAGAATCATGACTGGACTGAAGCTGATCATTCGCTGTCATACATCCTGGGTACTTCTTGTGGCAATGGCGTCGAGCACAGGTTGCAACCTATGCTGCCCGCCCTACATGGATGACTACGCAACGATTGGTGGCAAGTGGCAAAGATCACACCCGTCCGAAGGTGTGGTAGGTTCGGCTTTCAGTGATCCAGGCGTGAGTATGGCTGGCGCTGAGTTCTCAGGCCACGAATCAGGCGAAGTCTACCATGACGGAATCTACTCCGAAGTTGAAGTGATCCAGCCGCACCACACCTCAGCGGTCGGCCCTTCCGATTCCTATGTCGATGAAGAAGTCATTATCGAAGACTCTCACGAAGGTATCATCGTCTTTGACGAGTAGCCAGATGCGCAGCTCGCTCAAAGAATCGGTGCAACCAGGTACCGGCTTTGGCCCATGAATTCGCGAGCGACTGGCCAAAGGATCATCTGCGATTGACAAGCGGCTTTTGATTGCCAAGCAAAGTGTCAAGCTAACTTCGTAAGATCTCGCGAACGACGCGACCATGAACGTCGGTCAGTCGATAGTCTCGACCGCCCCAATGATAGGTCAATCGCTCATGATCCAACCCCAGCGCGTGCAGAATTGTGGCGTGCAGGTCGTGAACGTGCACCTTGTCTTGGATGGCATACCAACCATACTCATCGGTTTCTCCATAGGTCATCCCCCCTCGAACGCCTCCACCCGCCATCCACATGCTGAATCCAAACGGATGATGCTCGCGTCCGTCACCATTCTGAGCGGTTGGCGTGCGTCCGAACTCGCCGCCCCATACCACTAGCGTGTCGTCCAGCAATCCGCGAGCCTTCAAATCGGCAAGCAACGCAGCGATCGGGCGATCCACACCAGCACAGCACTGTGGTAGTGACTCCTTGATTTTCGAGTGATGATCCCACTGAGGAGCCGGGATGCTGCTATCGTACACCTGTACAAATCGCACACCACGTTCCAGCAATCGTCGCGCCATCAAACACTGACGCCCCATGATATCCGTAGGTTGTCGGCCAATGCCATAACTGTCTAGCGTGGCCGAAGTCTCAGATGTCAACTCAAACGCCTCAGGCGCTTCGGTCTGCATTCGGAAGGCTAGTTCGAAGGAAGCGATGCGAGCTTCCATCGCATCGTTCTCAATCAAACGCTGCTGATGAATTTGGTTGAGCGCACGAAGGACATCAAGCTGCCGTCGCTGCTGAACCAAACCACCCGCTGGCGTCAAATTGGAAATCGGCTGATCCAAATTCTGAATCCAAGTCGCCTGATAAGCTCCGGGCAAAAAGCTGCAACCCCACAGCGGTGCCCCTTGAAAGACGGACTTGGGACTGATCACAACGTAACCGGGCAGGTTTTGCGACTGGCTGCCCAGCCCATACGTCAGCCATGATCCAAGGCTGGGTCGCGGGACCAGTTCATCACCTGTGATCGTCTGCAGCGATGCCCCGGTATGGTTGATGTTATCGGCTACCATCGACCGAATCACGCACAGATCATCCACGTGCCTGGACAATTCTGGCATCAGCTCGCTGACCCAAATACCTGATTGGCCATGTCGCGCGAACTTCCAAGGAGATCCCATCAAATTTCCGGGAGCAGTCAACTCCAACTGAGGTTTAGGAATCGGTAGCGGTCGACCGTCTTCGGCTTGAACTCGGGGCTTGGGGTCGAACAAATCGATTTGCGAAGGACCACCGGGCATGAACAAGAAGACACATCGCTGAGCGGTGGGCTGGTGATGTGTTGGTCTCGGGCTTAACGGATGAAGCTGGCTACTGCCAGCCGACCCAACTGAGGTTGATAGTTCATCAGCCGCCGACCACTGAGCGGTCAACGCAGCCAAAGCCAACGATCCAAACGCTGCACCCGTACGCTGCAGCGCCAGACGACGTGAAATCGGCATTTGTGAAATAGGAACTTGTGACTGCTGCTTATACATAATTTGCCAATTGCTTCATTCGATATAGATCAATTCGTTGCTCGACAGAAGAATTTGACAAAACTCGACTAGTCGCTGCTGGTCGCGGGGAGAAGATTCACCGAGCCACTGCTGTGCTATCAGCCGCTCAGCCTCAACCGGCAAACGCCCCAAGATGGCCTCATACAGTTGCTCGACCTGCTGCCCCGCATCACTTGTTTGACCAAAAATTTTGGTGACCAATTGCCCAGACAAATGTTGAAGCCAAGAGTGGTTCAAAAAGAAGAGTGCTTGTGGCGCTACCGTCGAGACATTTCGCTGAGGGGTCGGCTGTTCGTTGTCAGCAGCATCAAACAGAGACGCAAAATACTCGCGCTGATAACGCGGAGACTGGACGTAAATGCTGCGTCGCGTTGAACCGAACGAGTCGTCGGCTGGCCCTCCCGAGCATTCCGAGAGCTGCCCGGTTACCATCAGCAGACAGTCTCGCAACTCTTGAGAATCCAGGCGGCGCGGCTGGAATCGACTTAGCCAACGATTGTCCGGGTCCGCCGTTTTCATCTGTTGGTATGCCAGCGTCGAAAGATTACTGCCAGACCGCAAACAATCGCGCTGGTAGCTCTCCGTGAGCAATATCTCGCGATGCAAAGCCTTGAGTGACCAACCTGAGTCGATCAGTCGCCGAGCAAGATAATCTAACAACTGCGGATGTGAAGGCGCTGATCCCAAGTGCCCGAAATTGTTGGGGGTGCTAACAAGCCCCTGACCGAAGTGCCACTGCCAAACTCGATTGGCGATAACACGCGCTGTCAAAGGATTCGTAGCCGACACAACCCAATTCGCCAGTTCCACGCGGCCACTTCCTGTGACAGGTTCGCGCTGCCCCTCACCAGCCAAGAACTCGGGTAGGCCGCGCGGAACGATCGGCCCAAGTTCCGTGTACTTTCCGCGTCGATGAATGGGGACATCCTGGATACCGGCAAACAAACTGCCCGGAGTTCCGCCTTCTTGAATCGCCATAGTCATCGGTGGCTCAGGCAACAATTCCGATCGCAGCACCGACAACTGAGCCTCGAGCTGCGACTTCTGCGACGAGCTGGTTTCTCTGCTACCGGACGGATCGTTGGCAATCTGACTGGTCGACGAAGCTGCTGAATCCAAAGACTTCACCCGCTTTTCTAACTCGCTAATCTGATTCAATTGCTCCGATCGCCGCGCGAGGAACTCAGGAGTCGCCACTGGAGTGCGTAGCACCTCCGTATGAGCGCCTTTGGCCCCGAGGCTGTGGAGTATTCGACTGGAATAGAAGATGCCAGCCAGCGCATAGTAGTCTTCGATCGTCACCGGATCAAACTTATGATCGTGGCAACGCGCACAGGCCAGAGTAATACCCAACATCGACTGACCAAGTACATTGATTTGGTCATCGACGATATCCGAAACGATCTTGTGCTTGTCCGCATCGCCGTTGTCCCAAGGGCCAAGTGCATACCAGGTTGTGGCGACTAGTCCGTCATGATTGGGGGTGCCGTCAGGACTAGCCGAATAGGTGTCGCCGGCAATCTGATAATGCAGAAATTGATCAAAGGGCATATCCGCATTGAATGCGTCCACAATCCAGTCGCGATACTTCCAGGCTTCGTAGTACTCAACCACTGATCCTTGTCGATTGTCGCCAACTTGCAAATTCAGATAGTCCGCATATCGCATGAGATCTAACCAATGTCTTCCCCAACGCTGGCCATACCTGGGACTGGCAAGCAGACGATCGATCAATCGTTCAAACGCGTCAGGCGCGTCGTTGGCTAGGAATTGAGCAACCTCGTTTGCAGTTGGCGGCAACCCGGTTAGGTCATACGTGGCTCGACGAATCAACGTCCGCCGATCAGCCCGCCCCAAGGGCTGGACTGCAACTTTCTTACAGGCCGAAATCACAAAGTGATCAACCCAAGAGTTCTCATTCGCAACATCTTGTGAATGCTGCGCGTTCTTTAGTTCATCTAGCAATTGTGACATCGACGCAATAGGCTGAATCGCCCACCACTTCTGTGCCTCCTCTTTGGTAAGCGCGGCGATACGCACTTGGCCTTTACGCGGATCGTAGGCACCTGCCGTGATCCATCGCTCGATATCCTGGATTTGTGTTTCGCTAAGCGGCTCACCTGGCGGCATTTGCAATTGCCCATCAGCGTTGCTTACAGCTTTCCATAAAAGGCTGCTGCTAGGATCGTGTGGTACCACCGCAGGCCCGCGCGCACCACCTCGCTGCCAACCTTGAGCTGAATCAAGCGACAATCCACCTTCCGTCGAATTTTGTTCGGCTGAGTGACAGTCTAAGCAGTGTTCGTGAAGCAGCGGACGCACTCGCGTTTCAAAGAAGTTCGCATCGTCCTGAGTTTTTTGCTCGTTAGCAGCCTGCTGCCCATGGCAACTACTCTGCGTGACACCCAACGCCATGCAGAAAGCCTGCACGACCAAGATTCGAGTAGCAGTCTGATGGATTCGTTGTCTTGTCGTTTGCAGAAATCGATACATGGTAGCGTCCAAGTCGCCATCACGTGTCGGCCAAAAGCAGCAGCCGACCGGGTTAGCAGGGAAGGGTAGGGAATTCAGCCGAGCGCGCCGAGCAGAAGTCGTAAGTCAAAGTCAAGTTAACATGAAGCCATGCTTGGAGCTTGGACTCGACCGGCAATATCATAACACGATCCGTGGAACGTGCCAACAGTCTGGGTACTGGGTACATTCTCCATACTTCTTCACAACCAACTTCGCGCAAGGCCGATTACTAGAAGATCTTCGGCTAGCTCATTGAAACTTGACAAGCGTTATGCGCGGGGCTTTTCCCCGTGCCCTTGGTAGCTGGTGGCAAAGTAGACCAGGACTAAAAAGAGTGTCCCCGCCAGTCCAAACCAGTAGAGTTGCCAATTGGTGTCAACCAGTCCTCCACAGAGACTCATCCAGGCTCCGGACAACAAATATCCTGATAGGTTTCCGATTCCGCCCGTCATGAAACTGAGCAACGCTTGAGCCCGAGTTCGCCAGCTTGGTTTTATTCTTTGTGCCAAATAGATCTGTGCGCTGATGTAGGTAAATGTAAATAGCACTCCATGCAGCACGATACCTGACAGCACCGACAATGATGTGCCAAACGAAAAGCGAGAGTATCGCAAGATGGCACGCCCTATCCCTGCCATGCCAACCCACTTCACCGGCCATCGCTGCAAGATGGCACTTATAAAGACTAAAACGATCACCTCAGTGACCTGAGCTAACGACATCCATGCGCTAATGCTGGCAAAGCCAACGTAGCTCAAGAGCGGTGGGGTGTAAGGATAAAATGCGGCCAAAGGAATTGCAACCAACGCGGCTGTAACAAAAATAGCGCGATGATCTGGATCTTTCAAAAGGGACATGGCATCCAAGCCTAAGCGTTCTGTGATCGAACGCGGCCGCGAGGAATCGGCTGACATCTCTCCGGAGGGCACGACGGCCGTGTAGACGGTTAGCAATAACCAGAATGCGGCACACACATACAGGGACTCGGGATTTGAATCTAGTCCCAACAGGCTCACGACCCAGCAGCCTGCCATCCAGCCGATCGTCCCCAGTGCGCGGATCATTCCGAACTGCTTCTGGGAATTCCCTAACCTGGAGAAAACGATGGAACCAGTTAAGCTAGACGACGGAGAGCAGAAAATGGACTGAAGCTGGATCACCGCCAGCATCAACCATAAAGAACTTTCGCTTTGCATATTCCCGGCAGAGCGCGCGACGCACCCGGCAGTGGTCTCGCCGCCCCGCAGATAGGTGTCTCGCTGCGTGTCTTCACGTGGTGGGTCGACGACGAACTCGGTCACCTGTGCAATCCCGTCCTCGACCTCTCCGAGGATATCCAGGAGGGCGACGAGGGCTGCCTGGCCATCCCGGAACTTGCCTTCGACACCCGGCGCGCACGTCGGGTCGTGGCCAAGGGCATGGACATGCACGGCGAGCCTGTGACGGTGGAGGGCAGCGATCTGCTGGCCCGG
>DAIRSD010000190.1:0-8408 GCA_036804625.1 Aureliella sp.
TCATATCAGTTGTCATTTCTTGATTTTGCCCGGCGACGCTGATCGACATGGAAGTTGCCGAATTCATCGTGACCTTTGAAGATTTGGGCAGCTCATTGTTGAGTTCGAAACGACCGGTGCCTTCACCTTTGGTTTCTAATGATTTTAGCTTCATCACCGCGCCAGGAGGCAACATTGCATTTTTGACTTCTTGCGGGTCGGCGTGCTGGCCTACTGTGATACTTAGAGTAACACTGTTCGAATCCAAATTGGTAATTTCGTATGTCGAAGTTTGTTCTAGACTGATGCCATTAGCATTAAGTTGTTGTACGGTTTTCCACTTGCCACCCACTCCAACAGCCTCTTCTGGCAAAGGAGATGAAAGCTTATTCATGGAGTCCTTCATGCCGTCAATCATGCTCTTGATCATAGGGTTCAGATCGTCTGATATCTCCACATTGGCTTTCTTGGTTAAACCTCGGCTGGTGATCGTCCCGGTCCCTTTGGTGCCAATCATCGGATCGAGCATTGATTCCATCTGGGCTGCGATGGGCGAAGGATTGTCTGGGTCGCTCACAACTTCTATGTCGACATAGCTGTATTGAAAATCGATATCCCCGTTGGAATCAACATTTGTAACTTCCAGGTCCATATACATCTTTTGCCCTGGCAGCTCCACCTGTGGAGGCTGTTGTCCACCGACTGTTACTACTTGGCTCATTTTCATCAACATTACTTTGGATAGCTTGTCGCCTACCTTAGGTGTAAAACGAAGTTGACGGCGCGGTGCATCGCCAGCTTCGATCAACTCAACAACGATCTCCGAACCAGCTTCTGCCTCCGGAGCGTCGACAAGCTTCTGTGCGGACAAGTTGCTTGTGATTCCAAGTACCAGCAGGCAAACATACGACCGAACGAACATGTGTGGATACGACATCATTACTCCTAAGCATTTAAGATAAATTTGCCCGTTGCCTTCGAATGAGCCTATAGAAAGGCTTGGCTGACCTGTTGAAAGCTCCACTTCATGACGACCACGAACAGCCAAATGACAACGGCTGAGTATACGAGTACAACCACAGTCCAGATAGCCTTCTCAACGAGCGAAAAGCTCTGGCTCCGCCATAGTAGGGGCAACCCGAGAAACATCATGGCTAGGAAAATGACCCCCAGCACAAACCAGCGATTATCCAGCAGCGAGTCGCTTGTGGAGATCTGATTGCTGGCTGCCACTGACTGTTTGATGGCATTCGACGCTTGTCCACCTGTAGGCGGGGCTGCAGCCTGATGGTGGTTTTGAACCGGCCAATGGGGTTGAAGTCGATCATTTTCGTTAATAGTGGGTGGTTCGTTCACGAAATTTTCACCTCATTGAAGTCTTAGGAACACGGCTTCCGGTTAGTATTAGACTAAAAATTTGCCTACTGGGGAATTCGGACTTGCCAGTAGACCCCCGAGTTGCCATTCTTGAGTGAACTTTTATTCGTTGCAAAGACTCTACCGGTAGGGGGCTTTTTGCCGATAAAAGTTCCAAGCTGCATGCCGCCGTTTGTTGGGCGGTTCAGTTCCAGTGGTCTGGAACTGATGAACCAGATCACTTTTTTAGGTTCTCCGTTTGCCCTGGTGCAGCGGAGTCAGAGGACATCATGCTTCAAGTACAATTACCTGATGGCTCGATCGTCGAGCATCCAGACCAAGCGACCGCGATGGATGTGGCCAGTCGAATAGGCCCTCGCCTAGCGAAAGCTGTCATTGCCGCACAGATTGGCGACCAAATCGTCGATGCCTGCCGCCCGCTGGCCGGTCTGACTCAGCTTAACCCTGTCCCGCTAAAGCTTTTAACTGAAAAGGACCCCGAGTCGTTAGATGTCTTGCGACACTCCTGCGCTCACGTCATGGCGCGGGCGGTAATGCGGCGGTTTGACGGCGTCTCTTTGGCGTTCGGCCCTACGATCCATCATGGCTTCTACTATGATTTCGAGACCACTCATAAGCTGAGCGAAGACGACTTTGCGGCCATCGAAGAGGAAATGGCGGCCATCGTTCAGCAAGCCGAGCCCTTTGAACAGTTTCTGTTGCCTCGCGAGAAGGCGATCCAGCTTTGCCAGGATCTTAAGCAAGGACTAAAGGTCGAACACATTGAAACGGGACTTGCCGCACACAACGAACTGGGCTTCTATCGTCAAGGCGAATTCGTGGACCTGTGCCGGGGACCTCACATTCCCGATGCTGGCAAGATTAAGGCGTTTAAGTTGCTGAGCGTGGCCGGGGCCTACTGGAAAGGCGACGCGCAGGGCAAGCAGTTGCAGCGGATTTATGGTACCGCTTGGTTTAGCCCCAAAGATCAGCAGGCCTACTTGGATCAGTTGGAAGAGGCCAAGCGTCGCGACCACCGCGTACTGGGCAAAAAGATGGGCCTGTTTCACATCACTCCCGAAGTGGGTCAAGGCCTTTGCATGTGGTTGCCAAAGGGGGCTCGCGTACGAGTGATGCTGGAAGACTTCTTGCGAAAAGAGCTAATGCGACGCGGCTACGAGCCCGTGTTTAGTCCGCATGTGGGCCGCGTTGAATTGTACGAGACCAGCGGCCATTTTCCCTACTACCGCGATAGCCAATTCCCTCCACTGTTCTGCGAGCAAGCAGGCGGATTGATCGATGCCTGGATCGATCGCCTGAGATCCGAAATTGGCCTAACACTTTCCGACGAACGACAACTCAGTGATGCGGCTGCCGTGTTGGGCGTGGATTTGCCTGATTACAATCCGAGCGCACCCGTGGAAGATCGTATTCACATTCTAGAATCTTGGCAGCGGCAGCACGAGCGTTACCTGCTGAAGCCAATGAACTGTCCGCACCATGCCCAAATGTTCAAGGCCCAGCCGCGTTCCTACAAACAATTGCCTTTGCGTTTGATGGAGTTTGGCACAGTGTACCGGCATGAACAGACTGGCGAACTCAATGGGATGCTACGCGTTCGAGGATTGACGCAGGACGATGCGCACATCTTCTGCACGCCCGATCAGGTCGAAGAAGAGTTTCGAAACACGATTGAACTGACTCGTTTTGTGCTCGAGAGCGTGGGCCTAAACGACTATCGAGTCCAATTATCCCTGCGCGATCCAGCCAGCGACAAATATGTGGGCAGCGAAGAAAACTGGGCCAAAGCGGAAGCCGCGCTGCGCCGCGTGCTCGATGCAAGCGGTCTGAAGTACTCGGCTGCCGAAGGCGAAGCCGCCTTCTACGGGCCCAAGGCGGACTTTATGGTTCGCGATTGCATCGGCAGACAATGGCAACTGGGCACTGTACAACTCGATTACAACTTGCCTGAACGATTTAAGCTGGAGTACGTTGGTCCCGACAACGCTATGCACCGCCCCGTCATGATCCATCGCGCTCCATTTGGTTCGATGGAGCGTTTCGTCGGCATGCTGATCGAGCATTTTGCTGGCGCTTTTCCCTTGTGGTTGGCGCCCGAACAGGTGCGCATCCTGCCACTGAGCGAAAAATCGAACGAATATGCTTACGAGCTTGAACAAAAGATGACCGCATTGGGTCTACGTGTTAGCACGGATGCTCGCGGTGCCAAGGTTCAGGCCAAGATCCGTGATGCTCAACTGGAACTGATCCCCTACATGGCGGTTGTAGGTCCCAAAGAACAGGAAGCCGGCGCGTTGGCTTTACGAGATCGCATCGACGGTGATTTGGGAGCTATGCCTGTTGAACAGGCGATTAAGAAGCTGCTGGACGAGGTAGCCAATCGCACCATCCGACAAACCCGGCAGGAGCCCGAGCCGCAACAGCCCTCGTTGACTCAAACCAACTTTGAATACTAATCGGTCAACGTGATCCCTCTGAAGAAATTCTGTTAGCACAACTATGTTAGGTAATCATCTTTCTCGACTCCGGCACAACATGCGGGTTTCGACGGCGGACGCAACTTCGTTTGGAGTGATGGTAGGAGTCGGAGAGACGTACCTGCCAGCGTTTGCATTGGCAGTTGGCCTGGGTGAAGTTACTGCCGGGCTGGTAGGCAGTTTGCCTTTGCTGATCGGCGGGATATTGCAAGCGATCTCACCATGGATCTTGCGCAAGGGTGTGAGCGAACAGGTCTGGGTCGTTGGAGCTTCGATCCTACAGGGTTGCGCCTTTATTCCGCTGATCATTGCGGCTATCCATGGTCAAATGACTCTGGTGGGTTTGATGATTTGTGCTTCTCTGTACTGGGCTGGTGGCCTGGCTGGCGGTCCGGCTTGGAATAGTTGGATCGACAAGCTGATTCCGAAACCGATTCGTGCCAATTACTTTGCCGGTAGGACTCGCGCAGCACAGATAGCCACTTGCTGTGGTTTTTTGGGCGCTGGCGCGGTGTTGCAGCTCAGTCGCAATGGCGGTTGGGAGACGCATGCGTTTGCAATCCTTTTTGCAGTTGCATGGCTGGCACGAGCGTGTTCGGTCGGCATGTTGGCCTTGCACCGTTCTCCTCAGGCAAAGCCTAGCCAAACAACCAAACCTAGACTGGAACAGAATCCAGCGCACTCTTCAAGTGTCGTAGCAGCGGTCCCTCGGGTCGTCAGTGCTCGCAACCTAATCATCTATTTGGCGCTGGTCCAAGGCATGGTTCAGGTCTCGGGACCATTTTATACGCCTTATATGCTGAAGCACTTGCATATCGGCTATCTGGGCTTTGCCACTTTGATCGCGACAGCTTTTATTGCCAAGATCATTGCACTGTCCCGCTGGGGTGAAGTGGCCAAGCGTCAAGGCGCGCAGCGACTTTTGCTGTTGGGAGGAGCCCTGATTGTGCCCGCTCCCATGTTATGGATAGTTTCGTCAAACTACTTTTGGCTGCTGGGCGTTCAGACGCTCAGCGGCATTGGCTGGGCCGCCTACGAACTAGGTTTTTTCCTGATGTTGTTTGAATCGGTTCCCATCGCTGGTCGAGTCCGACTGTTGACGATTTACAATCTGGCGAACACCTCTGCGTGGTGCATCGGTGCGACGGTAGGCGGATTACTGCTGCATCAGATGGGAACATCCAGTTTGGGATACTACACGTTGTTTGCTATTTCAACGGTCGGACGGGGTGCGGCCCTAATCTTTTTGCTGTCCTGCTGTGGCGAAGCCGTTCAGGCGCTGCAGTATTCCGGTCGTCGTCTACTGCGATTGCCACAACCACAGAAGGTTCCTGAGTTGCTGTCGGCGCAGCCGTCTACTGTGCTCACGTCCGGGCGACAGGATCTAGCCGCATAGACGATCGCGATAAAATCGGTCAGAATACTCGAACCGTTCGCGAAAGTTTACTCAATTTGATCCAGTCGAAATTTCAGGAGACAGGCCGATGGCAAGACCTTTGAATGTAGCCATGATTGGCTTAGGCTTTGGTTCCGAGTTCATTCCCATTTATCAAGCCCTACCTAGCACTCAGGTACTGGCACTTTGTCGTCGTGATCAAGCTGAGTTGACCAAGTGTGGTCAGCAGTTTGGCATCCAGCGACTGTATAGCGATTACGATCAAGTGCTGGCTGATAAGGACATCGACTTTGTTCATATCAACAGTCCCATTAACGACCACGCCTGGATGTCACTGAAGGCGTTGGATGCTGGCAAGCATGTGATGTGTACCGTTCCAATGGCTACGACCATCGACGAATGTCGTCAGATCGTTCAGAAGGTCCAGTCAACCGGACTAAAGTACATGATGGCGGAAACAGTGGTCTACAGCCGCGAATTCCTGTTCATTAAGGACATGTATCAAACGGGACAACTGGGCAAAATTCAACACCTGGCTGCTTCTCACCCACAGGATATGGATGGTTGGCCTGAGTATTGGCAGAAGATGATCCCGATGCACTACGCCACGCATGTGGTCAGCCCATGTTTGGGGCTGGTGGACGGTTTAGCCGAATTCGTAAGTTGTTTTGGATCAGGAACGGTTCGCGACGATATTGCTCAAAAGTCCGGCAATCGATTTGCAGTGGAAACTTGCCACATCAAGATCAAGGACAGCGATCTGACCGCTCACATCTGGCGGTTCCTCTACGATGTGGCTCGCCAGTATCGTGAGAGCTTTGATGTTTATGGCACTCAGCGAAGCTTTGAATGGACGCTGGTCGAGCATGAACCGCATGTCATCCATACCGCCAAAAAACCGGAACCTGAAATTCCAGAAAAGGTTCAGGTTCCCGACTTTGCGCACCTGCTACCGGCCGAGATCCAGAGGTTTACCAAACCATCCGAAATTCACGACGCTCAACATCTGTCGTTCATTCAAGGTGGTGGACATGGAGGATCTCATCCACACCTAGTCAACGAATTTGTGAGCGCTCTGCTGGAGGATCGCGATCCTTGGCCCAATGCGGTGACCAGCGCAAACTGGACCTGTGTCGGTATTTGCGCGCACCAATCGGCCCAGCAAGGCGGCCAGATCGTTCGGCTGCCCGAGTTCACATTGGGGCGCTAGCCAAAAAAAGATGGCCCTGACGCCTTAATAGTTAGAAGCTGCTGGCGGCTTGGCGGTAAATTCAATCGGCCGCAGTTGAAGCGTTCGTCGGGCCTCATTCAGCAGAGTCGCCGTGGAACTGGTACCGCAGCGCGTGACCCCCATACTTCTGATTTCTGCCAGTTTTGCAAAATCCCGCACGCCTCCAGCCGCCTTAACCTGAACTCTAGGTCCCACCGCCCCCAGCATCAACTTCAGGTCTTCGATGGTTGCACCACTGGTACCGTACCCGGTGCTTGTCTTGACCCAATCAGCTTTCAAATCGGTGCAGATTTGGCACAAGCGCAGCTTATGTTCATCGGTCAGATAGCAGTTCTCGAAGATCACTTTCACTTGACGATCAGCCTGATGGGCAACTTGGATCACAGCGGCTATGTCGTTGGTGACGTAGGACCAATTACCTGATAAAACCTGACTGATATTGACCACCATATCCAGCTCCATGCAGCCGTCGTCAATGGCTTGTAATGCCTCAGCACGCTTGGTCTGTGTGCAGTGTCCCCCATGGGGAAAGCCGATGGTGGTGCTTGGCTTGACAGTGGAACCAGCCAAAATATCGCTGCAACGCCGCAAGTAATAGGGCATGCTACAACCGCTGGCGACGGCATAAGCCAGTGCCAACTGGCAACGATCTTCCAGTTGCTGCACCGTAGTGGTGGGCACCAGCAAAGAGTGGTCGATCATCTTGGAGTAGTCTGTGTATTGGAGACTCATATTTGGGCTCAGGGTAAAAAATTCTTTAGGTATCGGTAGCTCTGAATCAATGACGATTTGCGGTCTTCTAGGGAGCCTTCGTAGGCGCGATCTTCCACTTCCACACACACCGCTCCACGAAATCCAACGTCCATCAATGTTGCCATGAAGGCTCCCCAGTTCACCTCGCCCAGCCCAGGAAGTTTGGGGGTATGATACGCGGGTGGCAAAGCCAACACCCCAACTTGGTCCAGTCGATATCGGTCCAGCGTAGCGTCTTTTGCATGTGTATGCCAAATTCGATCGCCAAAGTTACGAATCGCGGCCAGATAATCGACCAGTTGCCAAACCAAATGAGATGGATCAAAGTTTAGTCCCAGATTCGGACTGCCTAGATCCTTGAAAAGCCGAGTCCAGATCTCGGGACAGGTCGCAATGTTCTTTCCACCCGGCCACTCGTCGCGCGAGAATAACATCGGACAATTTTCGATGCCGATCTTCAAATTTAGGCTATCAGCCAACTCCATTAGCGGCCCCCAAGTATCCAACAGTCGAGGCCAATTATCGTCCACACTCAGTCGATGATCGCGCCCGATAAAGGTGTTGACATGTTGAATGCCCAGAGCAGGAGCGGCTTGCATGACGCGCTTAAGATGCTCCGTAGCCGTCTTAGCTTCATCCGCATCTGCAGATAGGCAATTGGGGTAGTAACCCAGCCCACTGATAGCCACTCCCGTACGTTGTCGTAATTCGTTGATGTTGCGGACTGCTGCGTCATCAAGTTGTGTGACGTCAATGTGCGTCACGCCTGCGTAACGGCGCTCGGCTCGGCTTGGTGGCCAACACATGACCTCCACACAATCGTAACCTATCTCAGCGGCCAGCCCCATGACCTCCGAAAGTGGAAGTTCTGACAAGATGGCTGCGACGAAACCCAATAGCATCATTTAGCGTTTCTCCAACAAAATGCTGTTCATCGAATCGAATTGGCTGGATAATGTAAAATGGTTAACCCACTCAAGGCTAATCGTTTTGTGTCACGATAGTTTAAGGACTCATTCGAATTGTGAAACCGGTAGACCAATCCAGGCGGCACAAAGTTGACAATGGACAGTCCTCACCCCCTTTCATCCTTGGTACTAATCGATTTCTGCCATACTCACTAGAATTGACAGGCAAATTGATTGATACTGCGTGATGATCCTATTTGGCCTCAAGTTAGTGACTAGCGCTTCCT
>DAIRSD010000191.1:0-8400 GCA_036804625.1 Aureliella sp.
CCTCTATAGGGAGAGTCCACGCCTGTCAGAAACCGCCTCCTATCTCAATAGTTGCAAAGGAGCATTCCCCGCCAATGCCACCGTAAGATCCTTATGTTTGAACCTCAGTCTAGCCTAGCAGCAGCAATCAGTTTGATGAACTCATGATTGGATTCGAATCGGCTGAGCTGCTTAGTCAACTGCTCCATGGCCTCCACGGGGTGCATCGAATTAAGCGTTCGACGCAGCTTAGTAACCGTATCAAGCGTCTCAGGCTCCAACAATAGCTCCTCGCGGCGAGTTCCCGATTGGGAGATGTCGATTGCCGGCCAGACTCGACGATCAGCCAACTTGCGATCAAGCACCAGTTCCATATTGCCGGTACCCTTGAATTCCTGGAAGATCAGATCGTCCATGCGGCTACCAGTGTCAACCAGAGCCGTACCCACGATCGTGAGAGAACCACCTTCAGCAAAAGCTCTCGCCGTAGCAAACAGCTTCTTCGGGATGTCCATGGCCTTGATGTTGACGCCACCAGTCATCGTGGGACCGTTGTTGCCAACCCATTTATTAAAAGCACGCGCCAGTCGCGTAATGGAATCCAGCAAAAGGAAAACGTCTTTGCCTTCTTCCGTCAATCGCTTGCAGCGATCAATCACCAATTGACTCAGTCGAACGTGGCTGTCCACATCCATGTCCAAGCTGGAAGCGATCACTTCGCCGTTCTTGACGCTGCGGCGCATATCGGTCACTTCCTCGGGGCGCTCGTCCACCAACAGGACTAACAAATGAACGTCCGGATGATTCTGAGCAATGCCATGGCTGATATGCTGGAGCATGATCGTCTTGCCGCTGCGGGGCGGTGCCACGATCAGTGCACGCTGACCTTTACCAAGCGGAGCCAACAGATCGATAACGCGATTGGTCAGCGGTGTCTTGCCAATCTCCAACTTCAACCACTGCTCGGGGTTGATCGGAGTTAGCGCCTTGTCATCGTCGAAGCTCTTGACGTTGATATAGTCGTCAGGAGGCATCCCGTCCACATCCAGAAGCTCGCGCACTCGAGGCCCTTGCTGGCGTCGAGCCTGTTGCAGCATGGCGGTTACCTTGACCCCCTGGCGCAACCCGAATTTCTCGATCATCGTACCAGGCACAAATGGATCGGTTCGCTCGCGTGAATAGTTGTTTTCTGGGCTACGCAGGAACCCGTAACCATTGGGATGCATTTCCAAAATTCCGACAAATTCCAACAACGGAATGTCGCCGTTTTCGTCCACTTGCGGCTCCGGAAATGGCTCGTTGCCTGGACTATTGCTGCTTTGTCCTAGCGGTCGCCGCCGCCGTCCGCCGCGCTGCGCTGGACCTGACCGAGGTCCACCGTGCGACCCCGAATAACTTGAACGAGAACTTGAGAATCCGGAACCTGGACCTGCACCCGGACCTGAGCGAGAACGAAACCGCTTTTTCTTGATCATAAAAGACCTAAACAAAAAGAAATGAACAAGCAACCTCAGGGCATGTCGCCAGCGCACCGTTGCAAGCTGTCGACCATTCTGGAGTCGCCCACGCACACAAAATCTGATGGTTTCAAACCATCCCAAAATACATCTGGTAGCTCGCCCCTCAAGTGGGGAAACCCAAGCTACGTTTTACCAACAAGTTCAGCACTGAGAACCCTCTTACAAGGTCCATCGCAGGAGGGACAACCTGTAACAAGATTCCTGTACCTTTCGTCTTTCTTGACTGTTCTATGTCCTGGCTGTTCGGAGCAGATCGCTCGTGGTAGGCACTTGATACCAACATCCCCGTAACTGCGGCTTGTAGCCGGACCAAGTGCAGGCTGATTATAGCTGAAATTCGATTGCGGTTTTTATGTAAACCCTGAATGCTTCTTAGGCTAGGCTGAATAAAGACGGTAAACGTTCCTAGACGATTGAGTCCAACCGGGCAGGGAACTGGATGACCGACCTTTCTGTCAGGAGTGGCTGTAGAAAACACTCAACTGATCCGGAAAATTTCTTTCAAAAACACCTTCATGGCTTCAGAAACAGGATGCTCTTGGACAGGAACCCAAACATTATCAGGTACCCCAAGGCCATCAGGTGACTCGAAGATGAAGAATCCTTCGGCGAGTCGCATAGGAATATTATCTCTTCATGGCATGCTGTCAAGAGAATCCTGAATTGATAGCCAAAGATTCTTGGAATTTTTCCGTTTTTTCGGCAAAGTCGGCTTCAGCGGAAAATTTTGCCTAACCGATTGAAGAGGAGGGGAAGAGTACCGCACTTGGATGGATTCCGCGAGGCATAAAGTGAACTACATATCAAAATTGGGGACCTGGAACATGGCTGCCCGTATCTGTCTTTTTTGGCTGATGATTGCGCTTATGTGCGGTTGGATGCTTGCCGCTGAACCATCCAACACCATTCGGTGGGCTCCCGATATGGCAACCGCCCGCGAAGCCTCCGCCAAGTACAAAGTGCCGCTGCTGGTACACTTTTACGGCGACGGCTGCCTTCCTTGCCGTACTTTAGAAGATCGAGTGCTTTCCAAACCAGAAGTCGTCAACACTCTAAACAAGTTCTTTATCTCGATTGCCATCAACGCAACCAAACAGCCACAAATAGCTGCTGAATTTGGAGTTCATAGCTGGCCAACCGACGTATTCGTTGGCCCAGATGGTCAGACGCTACACCGTGGAGTCTGCCCGCAGGATATCCAAGCCTACCTGTCCGTACTTCAGAATGTGGCGGTCATGAACCGCGATCGCAATGTCCTATTGGCACAACCCACAAAGGCAGCGCCTTCCCAATCCTCTCCAGCTCCATTGGGTCAACCTGTGACTCAACAATCTGTTACCGCTTCGGCACCGCCAGCAACCGGTAGCCCGACCGATTCAGTAGCCAGCAACCAAGGTTCAGTGGCGAGCGCCCTAGGCGTCGGGGACTTGTCGCCATTTAGCCCTCACACACAGTTAACAAAACAATCACCTAACCATTTGGGAAACAACGCTTTCAGCACTGCAGCTCAAGAAATCACAGCGGGAGCAGCACTACCGCCGCATCCTGCAATTTCCGGTCCGCTAACGACTCAGGTCCAAGCCGGTCGACTCACATCCAGTCAACAACCTTCTGTTATCTCCGGTCCGATGCCAACCGAACAAACGCAAATCGCTTCGCAGACCATTGCAAATTCGCCACTGTCAGCGATTCCGTTTCCGCCCCTGAGTACCCTGTCCAGTGAAAATTCAAGCTTACCTCCACGCAACAGCCTTGTCGCTTACTCTCCGAGTACGCCTCAAGTCGAACAGCAGGAACAGCCATCGGACTCAGCGACTTCTCAATCAATTGCCTCACCGGCCATCACTCAGGACAACCCTCACTTCCCAAGCCTCCAAGATCAACCTGGTGAAGCCTCACTAGACGGCTATTGTCCGGTTGCCCTGCGTAAACAGCAGTGGCTTCCAGGTAGTGCTCAGTATGCGGTCCAGCATCGCGGCAAGACCTACTGGTTGTCCAGTGAAGCTGCAGCAAGCGAGTTCCTCAGGACGCCAGACGACTACACTCCGGTACTCTCTGGTGCAGATCCCTTGGTGTTATTGAACGAAGGCAAATTGGTTGCCGGATCGATTCAACACGGCCTGTTCGAGGCTCACAGCGGTCAAGTGCTGCTGTTCCAAAGCGCTCAGTCCAAAGCGCATTTTCAGCAGAACTTTGACAAAAACATGCAAGCGCTTAATGCCGTTCGCGAGCGCGCAGCGGCTCGTTAGAGTTGCCAGCATTCTTAGCGTTCTGCGCAAACTTTTCGGTTTATTCGCGATGCAACGCCATTCGGATGGTAGCTTGTTGAATGATTTCGACTTTGGTGACATTTATTCACTCAAGCCATTCGATTCAGTTTCTTGAAGATTTCTCGCAATAACATACTTGCATAACGGCTGTCCCAATAGTAGCTATCAGACCAAATATGCAAGCATTGCCGTTAGCTTCGAACGTGTTGCACTAACCGCCCCTAGTTCAAGGCTGGCAGGATGTAACCTCATTCACTTTGGACGAACTTTTATAGCCGATATGGACCGGATGCCATGACGCGAATCAACACGAATATCAGTTCACTGGTCGCACAGAGCAGGTTGAACCGAACCAATGACGACTTGCAGGTCGCCCTGACTCGCCTGAGTACCGGCCTACGAATCAATACAGGTAAAGATGATCCGGCGGGTTTGATCGCCAGCGAAGCGTTGCGGAGCGATATCACCAGCATTAACAAAGCGATTTCCAACACTCAGCGTGCTGTCCAAATCATCGCCACTGCCGACAGTGCATTAGGGCAGGTCAGTTCACTTCTGAACACGATGCGAGGATTAATCGTAGAAGCGGCCAACAAGGGAGCAATCAGCGACGACGAAATCGCAGCCAATCAGTTGCAAATTGACAGTTCGCTGGAAGCCATCAACCGCATTTCACAAACGACGACGTTTCAGGGTCGCAAATTGCTGGACGGTTCCCTGGATTTTGTCACCGACATCAATACACAGACATCTGTGGTCGATTCCAAGATCGATCAGGCCAATTTGGGTGCCACTGGTTCGATGACGGTCGACATCAGCGTACAAGCTCAGGCAACTCAGGCACAACATGTCAACACGGCATTTCCTCTGACCAATGCTACTGCTACGCTAGATTTCCCCGTTCGCGCGACCAATATTCTGACCGACATATCCGTATCCGCCAATGAAATTACAGATCCTGTCACGATCGTCTTTCAGCACAGTGCGTCGGTGGCCGCTGATGAAGTTGAAGCCGAGTATGACCCCGATACCAACACGATCACCGTCTCCGGCAACGAGGCCATCGCCGGCACCATCACCAAAGCTCAGGTGACCTCCGCGATCAACGCCCTGCCAGAATTCACCGCTCAAGTTGGGGCTGGTGCAGCCCTGGATCCCGCCGGAGATTTTACCTTAGGCGGCTCGCCACCCGGCAATGCAACTTTGACTGAAAGCGCGATCGATATTGAAGCGGATCTACCAGGTTTAAGCTTCAACCAAGTGGATATCGTATTGCAGACGGGTGCCGCCACCGGTGCCGCCTACGACACGTCGAACAAGCGGCTGACGATCACTTACGTAGCCGGTACTGATGATATCGCAGACATTGCGTCAGCAATCGATGCCACCGCTGAATTCTCAGTCACTTCAACCTCGGGTGGAACCACGATCACCAGCGCCCTGGACGCTCAAGTGGAAGGCAACACCAACTTTACTGGAGGCGGTGTTCTACTGGATCATGTCGTGTTCGAATTGCAGGGTTCCTTAGGCGCAGAAACTTTCAACTTCCAAGCAGGTACTTCCAACCTCCATATCGCAGCCGCCATCAATCAAGTAAGCGACGCAACCGGTGTTACGGCTGAAGTGGACGCCACTTCAGGGGACATTGAACTGAATAGTAGCACGTGGGGGTCCAAGAGTCTGGTAGCCATCAATATTATTACGGAAGGACCTCTAGGAACGTTTCGAGACAATCTGAGCGGCATACGCAATTCGGGTACCGACATAGTGGCTCGAGTCAATGGTATTGGAGCCGATGGAGATGGCAATCAATTGTCCATCAATACATCAACCTTGTCGTTGCAGTTGACGCTAGACCCAGCCCAAGCCGTCAATGCTTTAAGCTTCAGCATCACGGGCGGCGGAGCTTTGTTTCAATTAGGTGGCGACGTAGTCACCAATCAGCAAGCACGGATGGGCATCGGATCGATGTCCACCAGCACGCTGGGCGGACCCAGCGGCCGGCTGTATGAACTGGGCAGCGGCCAAGACAAATCGCTGACGCGCGACATGTATGGTGCAAGTCGTGTGATTCAAGAGGTCATCAACAAAGTCACCGGACTTCGTGGCAGGCTGGGTGCTTTTCAGGCCACGACGCTTGATAGTAACATGGTCTCGCTGACCGATACCGTGGGCAACTTGACCGAGGCAGAAAGCCTGATTCGCGACGCCGACTTCGCCAAAGAAACAGCTAGGCTGACCCGAGCACAAATCTTGATCCAATCTGGCACCGCAGTCTTGGGGATCTCTAATCAAAATCCCCAAAACGTCCTCAGACTGTTGCAATAGTCGTCTTGAGGGCTAAAGTTTCCGCGCGTACTTTCGCCGACTTTCGTGAACTCTGATCCCCATGCAAACGGGCCTAAGCAGTCCTGCGGTACAGTGAAACATTTGGAGTTTTATACCTCTGTTTCCTCTGTTGACTTCTGTCAAAGTGTAACGCTTGCTAGGATTGTTCCTTGCCTCCCAAGTTTTGATAGCTAATCTACAAGCTTCTACTCAGATTCGTTTGACAGCAAAACGATCAATGAGGGTGAGCCTATCCCCTCGCTAGCATTCCCCGCCATCGGTCGTGCTATCTAGGCAAATAGACTTCGCTGGGCGAACAAAGAGTGTTCGTAGCGCACAAGATCGACTGAATCGCGGATCGACTAGGCATTCACCTCTCAATCCAGCCCTGGTGGTGCAAATAGGATTTCGTGGTAATCAAGTTCAGATCAAAACCCACTAGGAGAATTTCAGAATGACAAGAATCAACACAAATGTGAGTTCGTTGGTGGCTCAAAGCCGACTGAACAAAACCAACATGGATTTGCAAACTTCGCTCACTCGACTGAGCACCGGTATGCGAATCAACAGTGGCAAGGATGACCCGGCAGGGTTGATCGCCAGCGAGGCCCTCAGGAGCGATATCACTAGCCTTAACAAAGCTATCTCCAACACGAACCGAGCTTCGCAAATCATCGCCACGGCTGACAGCGCGCTGGGTCAAGTCAGTTCGCTTCTGAACAATATGCGAGGCTTGATCGTCGAAGCTGCAAACACCGGCGCGATGAGCGATGCGGAGATCGCAGCCAATCAATTGCAAGTGGATAGCTCGCTGGAAGCAATCAATCGAATTGCCAAAACAACTTCATTCCAAGGCCGAAAACTGCTGGACGGCTCTCTTGATTTTGTTTCCAATTTGAGCACGATTGCTGCCGTTACCGATTCGCAGGTCAATTCTGCGAACTTAGGTGCCACCGGTTCGTTGTCTGTAGATATAACCATCGAGGCTGCTGCTACACAGGCGGAACTGACCGCCACTTTCGACTCGCAAGAAGCCTTTACCACGCTCAGCTTTGGTGTGCGTGGGACAGCTCTGTCAGACATCGATATTGTGGCTGACGCGAGTTTGACCGATGAGATTACGATCGAGTACGTTCAAGATGATGACGTTGCACTGGGTACAGTCACTGCAGCCTTTGATGCAGATACAAATACGATCACCGTTAGTGGCAATGAAACAAATGCGGGTGATATCAAGGTAGATGATGTCGCTGCTGCCATTGATGCACTGGCGCTATTCTCTGCTTCCACCACTTCAACTGCCGATGCTGGAGATTTTACCAACGGCGGAACTCCTGCGGCCGACGACACTCTGGCTGACACCACTGTAGCTTCGATTCGCATTGAGGCCGAAGATGCAGGTTCCGCTTACAACAATGTCAAGGTTGTTTTGGTTGCAGGTGCCGCCACGGCAGCAGAGTACACTGCCAGCAACAAGACGTTGACAGTTACCTATGTCTCAGGGACAGACGATTTTGACGCGATTGCCGCAGAAATTGACGGGCTTGACGGTTTCACAGCAACTGCGGTTTCGGGTGGTTCAGAAGTTGCTGGCGGTATCGACGCCGAAGTCGAAGGCGACACCGAATTAACCGGCGGAGAAGCACTGCTGGCCGATTTGGTGTTTGAACTGACGGGATCTGAAGGTTCTCAGGCGTTCAATTTCAAGGCAGGCACCACCGTCCAGCAAATGGTGACGGCCATTAACCTACTTAGCGATGCTACCGACGTTAAGGCGGAATATGCGGACGGTGAATTGACCTTTAATAGCGAAACCTACGGTTCGAAATCGCTTGTGGCGGTGAATGTAATCACCGAAGGGGACGACGGCGAGTTCCAAACGAATCTCAGTGGTATTCGCAGCGCTGGCACCGACATCGATGCCAGAGTCAACGGTACTGAGGCGAACGGCAATGGCAATTCATTGTCTGTCAACAACGCCACCCTGTCGCTCAGCTTGACGCTTGACCCGGCCAGCACAGTGACCAATTTTAACTTCAACATCACTGGTGGTGGTGCTAAGTTCCAATTGGGTGGCGAGGTGGTTAGCAATCAGCAAGCTCGAATGGGCATCGGTTCACTATCAACCAGCAGCTTGGGCGGCGTCAATGGCCGACTGTACGAGTTAGGCAGTGGCCAGTCCAAAGCACTAGCAACGGATGCCAACGGAGCTGGCAAAGTGATCGACGAAGTCATCACCAAAGTTAACCGCCTACGCGGCAGGTTAGGGGCTTTTCAAACGACGACCCTAGAAAGCAACTTGG
>DAIRSD010000192.1:0-8399 GCA_036804625.1 Aureliella sp.
CCTACGGCCAAAGCAAAAGCCTTTTAGGACAGCTTAAATCAGCAGAAGAAGGACAAAGACCTGTTGACCTAAGATTCCGCGAATCGAGTGCAGTGGCATTTCATTCCCATGGCAACCCGCAAAGGATTGCCACTGATGGAAATGAATCCATCCCAGCAGGCGACAGCACTTGGGTTGCTCCAATCTTGCGTCAGCCCTGATGGCTTTCAAAAGGCTCAAGAAATCATGGAGTTTGAAACATTGCTCTAAGCATTGGATGGGCAGGGTGGCGCAATGGAACGCAACCCTGTCAAATACTACTTCACAGTATTCGGTATGCCAGCGTCTGATTCTCGATGGGCTCTCAGCATCGAAGGACATCACCTCTCATTAAACTTCGTGTTTCAAGGTGACCGGGTGATCGACTCGACTCCACAATTCTTTGCAGCCAATCCGGCTCGGATTCAGTCCGACCAAGGCCATTGGAAAAAAGGCAGCCAGGTCCTAGAAGCCGAGCAACGATTGGGACGGCAATTGGCAGAGAGCCTCACGGATCAACAAAAATCAAAGGGAATTCTGCCGGGTGAAACCCCGAAAGAGATTCTATCTGCCGCCACCGCTCAACCGCCCCACCGGGATCCGGTAGGCTTGCCGGTAGACCAATTAAGCCCCGCGCAGAAAGAACTACTAGTCCAGTTGTTAACTGCCTACACATCCAAGATGAATCCTTGGGTGGCGCAGCATCGCTGGGAACTGATCCAGGCCGATGGCTGGCAAAACGTTTATTTTGGTTGGTCCGGAGGTCTCCAGCCGGGACAGGGGCACTACTACGTGATCCAGGGGCCAACGTTTTTGGTCGAATTCATCAACGTTCAGCCCGACGCTGCGGGCAACCCTGCCAACCACATCCATTGTGTTTGGCGCGATATGACAGGTGATTTCGACCTGCCTATTCGCTAAACGATTCACATCGAATTTGGATGATCGATTCACAGTTCTGCAATTAATGATGGTTTGGGTATTGCCGTTTAAAGCGCCAGCAGGCGAACAAAATTGGCTTCAAAGTTTTACCTAGTAGGGTTCTCTTCCACCAGAAAAGCTCAATAATTGCAGTTCCGCTCGGTCATTGGGCGGTGATTCTAGAAACTACTCTTCTTCTGATCAGAAGATAACAGAAATTTTTTTGAGGAGTCCACATAATGTCAACCCAATTGCAGCGCGCACGTGCCGGTGAAATCACACCTGAAATGGAATTTGTAGCTAAGCGTGAACTGCTGTCTGCCCAGTTGATTCGTGACGAAGTTGCTGCTGGCCGTATGGTCATACCGGCCAACAAAGTACACTTGTCAAGCAGTTTGCAGCCGATGTGCATTGGCATCGCCGCCAAGTGCAAGATCAACGCCAATATCGGTAATAGTGCTGTGACCAGCGACGCCAATCAGGAACTGGAAAAACTTCATATCGCCGTACATCATGGTGCCGATACAGTCATGGATTTGTCCACCGGCAAGGACATCGACAACATCCGCCGAAAAATTATCGAAGCTTCGCCAGTACCTATCGGGACCGTGCCCATCTATCAAATGCTGGAGGAATTGGGTGGCAATATCGAAGACATGCGAGCACAGCATTTCTTAGACATGGTGGAACACCAAGCCAAACAGGGTGTCGATTACATGACCGTGCATTGTGGAGTCAAGTTGGAACACCTGCACCTAACCACCAAGCGAGTCACTGGAATCGTCAGTCGAGGCGGTTCGTTGATTGCCAAATGGATGGTGGCTCACCGAAAGCAGAATCCGTTGTACGAAGCCTTTGACGATCTGTGCGATATCATGCGACAGTACGACGTGACTTGGTCTCTGGGGGATGGACTTCGCCCAGGATCGATCGCCGATGCTTCCGATGAAGCACAGTTTGCAGAGCTGGATGTGCTGGGCGAGTTGACTCGACGTGGTCAACAAAACGGAACCCAGGTTATGGTTGAAGGTCCCGGACATATCCCCATGCACCAAATCCAGATGAACATAGAGCGTCAAATAGAAGTCTGCGATGGCGCGCCATTTTACGTTCTAGGTCCACTAGTTACCGATATAGCACCGGGATACGATCACATCACCAGCGCCATCGGTGCGGCCATGGCAGGTTGGCACGGAGCTGCGAGGCGGTGCTATGTAACTCCCATAGAGCATTTAGGGCTACCCAATGAGGAGGATGTCAAGCAAGGCGTCATCGCGTACAAAATTGCCGCTCACTCGGCCGATGTCGCTCGTGGACGTCCAGGATCTCAGGACCGCGACAACGCTCTTTCCAAGGCCCGATTCGAATTCGATTGGAAGGAACAGTTCCGACTGTCACTCGATCCAGAAACCGCTCAGCGATAACATGACGAAACGTTGCCCCAGGCCACTTTCAAGAGCGCTCACTTTTGTAGCATGTGCGGCCCTAAGTACTGTTCGATGAAGATCACTGAGGATATTCGCAAGATGGCCCAGGAACCAGAACTAGTCGAAATCTCCTCGCAGCCTGCTGCTTCGGCAAACGGAGAATAGAAAAATTTTTCGAGGGAATTCTGGCGAGGGAATTCTGGCGAATTCCACTATGAGATTGCGCCTAATTGCCTTTTAGCCGCTTCAGTCCGGCTTGCGCCACGGGATCAACTGCGTCGGTCCACTGTGTATCGGAGGCTAAACTGGCCAACAATCCGGGCAGGTCCCAGTACCTGGCTGCTCCGGGCAGAAAGTAGGGATCGCGTATCGTGGTAGCGTTGGCAAATCGGAAATCACCACCCGACAATTGCAATTGTATCGATGGAATTTCTGTAGCATTGCTGCGGTATTCCTGTTCCAAACAAAAGACCTCTGCTGCTGCCAGACCGGCATGCGCTCCGTGACCGCTGATCTGAATCGCCTTTCCAGGGTGTTCCGCAGACAACTGCTTCAAGGACAATGCCAATCGCTGCGACTGCTGTGCCAAGCTGGTCAGGTTGTATCCGTAGGTATATGCGGCTGCCAAACGTTTGGTATCAACCAGTGTTTGCTCCTGCTCCACGGGTTGATACAGCCACCTTTTCTGATCGACTTGTAGTGTGATACCAGCATTCTTTGAGCTATCAGTTGGATCGGTTGCTGCCGTTAGCACCCCAGCTTCTTTCACTCGTATCTGGTCAGCCGTCAACCCTAGCACGACCCGCCATCCGCTGCGAACCAGTTGCGACAACTGTTCATTCTGCAGACGATCACCCAATAACATACCTCGCATCTGCTGGTCGACAGTTTCAGCCCACAACTTCAACAGCGATCGCTCGAATCGATCGCCACCTTCAGGCTGCGGATGTTGGTCGTCCCAAACCGACAATTCCTCTGGTGACAATCGCGTAAAATCCGATTCAAGAATCGGTTTGCTGTAACCCAATCCCAAATGATCGCTCATCCAGCCATACATGGCCACTCGACTGACATGATTGTAGTTATGTCCATGATGCAAAATCGGAAACAGCCCCACCGAATCCTGCTTGCCATACAGCGAGTACAGCCGCTGCAACTCGGGAAAGCCATCTTGAGGCATGCTGCGAGTCCAATCATTGGCAGCCGTCATACCCAGTGGCTTGGGTGCAAACAGAGCCGCAATTTCGACGTTACCGGTACCCAAGCGCAACAAGCAACTGTTCTCGCAAGTACATCCACCTTGCATTCCAGTGCTGACCATCACCGCCGGAAAGGAGACTGAGATTCTAGGGTCTAATGCGGCCGCAATAAACGACTGTGTCCCGCCGCCACTGGCACCTGTAATGGCAATGCGCTGCGAGTCCACTTCAGGAAGAGTCAGCAGCATATCCACCGCCCGAAGCGAAGCCAACGTCTGCAATCCCATCACGGACTGGCAGTGGGCTTCGGCCAGTGGACTATACAGAAGCCAACCTTCCGGAGAAACCTCTTTGTCTTGAGGCTGAGTGGCAAAACCGTGGGCTCGCAATAGACTAATTTGACGACTGTCGGCATATCCCAACATATCGTAGTGATAGACGACACATCCCATTCTAGCCAGTTGTACGCAGCGGGCTTGCAGCGGCGACAAAGCCGCCGATTCGAACCGTTCGGCCCCACTTGCTAACTGCTCGCGCACATCATCAGCCTCCATAAATCGTCCCTTGGGCCAGTGTCCATGCGGACACAAAATTCCGGGCACCTCCTGACCCGCTCCTACCTTGGCCGGTCTGAACAGCGCGCCGGAGACAAAAAGCCCTGGCAACGATTCAAAGATGCATTTCTCGACGCTGTAACCCTCCATATCGCGACGCCCATAGATAACTGGCGAAACGGGGTTTAACGTTGGGTAGGGCCACAAGCCTACTGCCACTTGTAACTGAAGACGCAACTGATCTGAACGCTTTTGCCACTGCTGCAGATCGGCTGGAGCTGAAAAAGGAATATGAGAGTCGAGATTCCGTAGGGTCGTCTGAGCAATCGCTGGAACAATTCCGGAAAATCCCAAGACAATGAGCACACTCACAAGAACCGCGCACAGCCAGCCCCATTGGCTGGACTTAAATGCTCAGATGCACTGAACGGCCACTAATGGAGCCTCTTGATTGCAATACATGCGATCTACCCCCGAAAGTAAAATCAATCTAGTTGCGACAAAGCTTGCCCATGCATTGTAGTCCAAAATACCGCGTTTTGGCGAACGTAGCCACGAAGCCATGCAATATCAGGGCTAGATCGCTTCGATTTGCTGTATGTTCGGTTGATGCGGCTCGAACATGGTGCGTCGCATCCTTTCTGCCTCTTTCAATTCCTCCACAGCTCGCTGGTACTGATGCTCCTGAACTCGAAACTTATGAGTGGGCGCGGCTACCAAACGACGATAGCTTCCGTCGGACTGCAAAGCCCAGCAATTTTGATTGTCTAAGAAGTATTCTTCCAACGCTGCCATACAAGCACGCTTGGCGGCTGCGTCTTCGATGGGCACCAGCAGTTCCACGCGGCGATCCAAATTTCTAGGCATCCAGTCGGCTGAGCTAATAAACACCAGATCGTCGCCGCCATGTCGGAAATAGAGGATGCGAGCATGCTCCAGAAAGCGATCCACGATGCTTACCACGGAAATATTTTCACTCAGCCCAGGGACACCTGGGCGAAGGCAACAAATCCCGCGAACGTTCAGTCGCACTTGCACACCTGCCGCAGACGCGCGATACAGCGCTTCGATCAACGCTGGATCCACAAGTGAATTCAGCTTGGCAGTAAACCTCGCCTCCACTCCCTGTTCAGCCCGATCAATCTCGGCTTCGATCAAACTGAACAACCGCTTGCGTAGCCCCAAGGGAGCCGCTTCGATCGCCGCAAATTTCTGTGGCTGACTGTATCCAGTGACCGCATTAAAGAAAGCGCTAGCGTCAGCCCCCAGTTCTGCGTTGCAAGTTAGTAGACTGACATCACTGTAAAGTCGAGCGGTCACTTCATTGTAGTTGCCAGTACTGAAATGAGTGTATCGCACGATGCCGTGCGGCTCGCGACGCACGATGATGCAAATTTTTGCGTGCGTCTTCAGATTCTTGACCCCATACAGGACCTGGACTCCCGAGGTTTCCAAATCGCGAGCCCAACCAATGTTTCTCGCTTCATCAAACCGAGCTTTCAGTTCGACGATTACAGTCACATACTTGCCGCGTTCTGCCGCCTTGCGAAGCGAGCTGACAATTGGACTTCCACGGCTGGTGCGATACAACGTCTGCTTGATCGCTAAAACGTCGGGATCCTCGGCAGCTTCTTCGATCAACCGCACAACCGGCTCAAAACTCTGATAGGGTTGAAATAGAACCACATCTCGCTGCGCAATGATACTGAACATCGACTGAGTTGGATCGACCTGGGGGCTGCGTTGAGGCGGCCAAGGGCTGTACCGCAGGTGATCAAAACCATCCAAACCGGTCAGTTGCATCAGAGTCGACAAGTCCAACGGGTCTGCCACTCGAACCACTCGTCCGGGATGCACCCGCAACGCCAAGCGTAGAAAATCTACTAGTTCTGCGGGAGCGTTATCAACCACTTCCAATCGAACGTAGTCAGCGGTCCGCCGCTGCTGTAATAACTCTTTCATTCCATGTAGAAGATCGGCTGCCGAATCTTCCTGCAAACTTACGTCGGCATTCCTCGTGATACGAAAGGCAGAAGAAGCTACTATTTTTTCGTTGGGGAAAAAGGCACCCGCGAAGTGACAGACCACGTCTTCCAGCAGCGAGTAGCTAAAGCCACTGTCCGAAGGCAAAGTGATGACTCGTGATAACGTGCGCCCCAGCGGTATGATCGCATAACGAAACGGCTCTGGCTCGCATTCAGACACATCGACCGATTGATCTTGGGGAAATCCGCTACCTGGTTCCGGCAGACCAGCCGAGCCCTCACGGACAGTCAACTGCACACAGACGTACAATTCTTGATTGTGCAACAAGGGAAACGGTTCGTGTCTAGAAACGGCGATCGGTGAAAGCACCGATTGGATCTGTTCTTCCATGATTCGGGAGACCGCATCCTGATGCCTTAGGCTGGCAGACTCCATGCAAACACGAACTATACCGCTAGCTGTCAGTGCCGGTTCGATCTCTGTGAGGAAGGTAGAGTACTGCGACTGAATCATTGCCGAAGTTCGATCAGCGATGGCATCCAATTGTTGCTGAGCCGTAAGCGCAGCGGGATCTGTCGTGGCCACACCAGCTTGCCGTTGAAGCTGTAAGCCGCCAACGCGAACCATAAAAAATTCGTCTAAATTGCTGCCGGTGATCGCCAAAAACTTAAGCCGCTCCAGCAGGGGCACCTCAGGATTCTGTGCTTGATCCAGGACGCGCTGATTGAACTCCAACCAGCTCATTTCGCGATTGATGTAATGTTCTGGCAGTAGTGGCATTCTCTCGATCCGACTAAATGCATTTTGGGGTGAGCAGCAGTTGACAAGTTACTGGTAGCTACCGTCGCCAGACGGTGGGCCATCAGGGCTACCGTCTGGCGACGGTAGCTACTGGAATATTCATTTCCGCCTCTTGCGTAGAGGAACAAGCGGGGCCGGTGAATATCGGTCCCGAGACTGAAAGTATAGCAGTATCGACAAAAACCGTTACTAAGAGCCTCACCCTACCCTCTCCCTAGAAGCGGTGGAGAGGGTTCTGAGACAGGCGCTAAGCATTTGTATTGGCACCAAGCCGGCCACCAAACGCCTAAAAAATAGGCATTTTTAAGCATTCCTCTGCGCCACCATCTTAGCGGTCCAAGCGGCACAGCCAACAGCTCCTGCATCCGTGCCTAACTTGGCAACTCGGATTTCGAATTGATCGCGATAACATTCAAAGACGCCCTTCTTGGCAGAACTGATGATCTGCTTCAGGAATCGCTCTGGCATCGCTTCGATGAGACCGCCACCCAGAACCACACAATCGGGACAGATCAACAGGACTACGTTGGCAATACCCTGGCCAATGATTTCACAGGCTCGACTAAGGACCTTTTCTACTTCCTTGTCTCCCGCAGCGATAGCTTCAAAGATCACCTTGCTGCGAATGGCTCCGACGTCCGTTCCCACCGCCTCATACAGATGCGGAGCCTCACCTCGAAAGGCCAGCTTGGCCAGCTCGCCAGCAACGGCTAGTCGACTAGCTTCAGCCTCCAAAGTCCCGCTCATGTCGCTGCCACAAGAACTGGTCGAACTGGAGATCTTGATATGCCCTATTTCCATGCAGCTTAGGTGTCGACCTCGCAAGATCTGACCGTCGTAAACGCAACCGCCTCCAACACCTGTGCCTGGAAAAATTCCTACGGTGGTCCTCGAGCCTTTGCCTGCACCAGCGATGTACTCGCCATATACGCCGGCATCTACATCGTTCAGCACTTCGACGGGACATCCAAAACGTTCACTCAGGAAGCTTCTGACTTTGACGTTCTTCCATCCCAGATTCACGGCAACTCGAACGATGCCGGTATCCCATTCCACTGGTCCGGGGCAGCCAATTCCAATGCCTAGCAGTTGCGACCGATCCACCTGGGCCTCGGATAAAGCCTTTTCGATCGTGTCTGCAATTCGATCCAACCCGGCTTCGACGCCAAGGTCTTGTCGAGTGCGACGCTTGCGTTCAGCGATCTTTTTCAACTTCTCGTCGAATAAACAGCACTGCATCTTGGTGCCGCCCAGATCAAAGCCTATCCAATACTTGGCAGCGGGATTTTGCGCGTCGCTGGGCTCGGCACCCTGATTGGATGGTTCTTCGGTGGCACGATCGGTCAAATCTTCAGATGTTGTCACGTTTTTAAGAAATCCTTTCTTAATCTTGGGAGCGTACTGGCAGGCGGCGGGAAGCATCAAACCGCCAACGGGCTAGCTATTTTGACCGACATTCGAACCGATGGATACGGCTAAATCGGTGAACTGGC
>DAIRSD010000193.1:0-8375 GCA_036804625.1 Aureliella sp.
AATCTTTGCTCCGTCGCAATGGTCGCGGTCAAGAACCGCCACGTCAGGTCAGCCTGAAGATTCCCCAGCAATAAACCGAAAATCAGGCTGCTGGCCGACGCTCCCCAAGCTACAAACAACGGCCCAATCATGAACTCTGTCCCAGCCGTATGTTCGCCAGCGTACATACCCCAAAAAGCCGCTGGACCTTTCAGTGCGCTGTCGGGGACGCGTTCACGTTCAAACTCAGATCCAGAATTCTCGTTTTGCTCTGTCATTTTAAATTCTTTGCGAGAGGACAGCCTTTTCATAGTTTCTGACATCATCCAGCCAGCCACTGCCTACGGGCACGCTAGCCTGCAAACAGTATTGATCCCACACTGCCGACCATGGCAAGGACTTTTGCTCTTCCAGCCACATCAGTCGGGCCGTCAAATCGCCTCGACGTTCGGATTCTAACAAAGCTGGTGGTTCAAGCATCGAAATCAAGAGCGACTTGATCGTGTTGCGTGTGCCGATAACCCAAGAAGCTATGCGATTGATGCTCGCATCGAAAAAGTCCAATCCGATATGGGTTCGATGCAGCAGGTTGTTTCGCACTAGCTCCTGAGAAATTGCTTGCAGTGAGTCGTCGAGTGTAACGACATGATCGCTATCCCAGCGCACGCCTCGACTCACATGCAGCAATATTTCCGGAACGTACAGCATTACAGAAGTCAACTTATCGGCGATTCCTTCGGTTGGGTGAAAGTGGCCAGCATCTAAGCAGAGCAACTTCTGATTCTTCACCGCATAGCCCATATAAAACTCGTGGGTGCCAACCACGTAACTCTCACTTCCCAAGCCGAACAACTTGCATTCAACGGCATCCAAGTGGTGGGCTGGGTTCAACGGTTTTGAAAAGATCTTATCCAGTGAATCCGACAGACGCTGGCGAGGTGATAATCGATCCACGGGCGTATCTTTGAATCCATCCGGAATCCAGACGTTTGTTACGGTGGGTGAACCAACCGCCTTTCCCATGGCCGCACCAATTTCCCGCGAAGCGATGCAGTGTTCAATCCAGAACTGGCGAATTCCCGAATCAGGATGACTGAGCGTGAAACCGTCGGATGCTTTGGAGTGAGAAAAGCACGTCGGGTTAAAATCCATGCCAAGCTGAAGCTGCTTGGCCCAGTCGATCCAAGCCTGAAAGTGTTTGGGCTCGATCTCATTGCGATCGACTCGCTTCCCCCCGAACTCACCGTAAAAGGCATGAAGGTTGATGCGATGTCGCCCTGGTATCATCTTCAGGGCCATTTCGAAGTCCGCGCGAAGTTCGTCCGGCGTCCGAGCTTTACCAGGGTAATAGCCGGTCACGGCAATACCACCCGAGAGCCCTTGCCCGTCATTCTCGAAACCGCCCACATCGTCACCCTGCCAGCAGTGCAGCGAAATGGGCACTTGAGCGATGGCATTCAACACAGCATCCGTATTGACACCGATTTCAGCATAGCGACGAGCAGCAAGTGCATAAGCTTTCTGGACATTATTTTCAGGCATGGACAATCACAATATTTAAAATGGAAAACACTCACGAAGGACACACATGCGCCGCAGGCAGTTGAAGCAGGAATTCTAGCACAAAACTCCTGCTCGGGTCTAGACACTCCATCGATTCAGTAGCACAATCCTGCCATCAAAAGGCTACTACGAAGGTCGACAGATCTATGGCAAAGAAGGTACTCCGAAATCTAGACCGGTTCCATCCGGTATGATAGTTTAGCTCGGCTGGTTGCTTTCCGCGCGACGACGGTCTTACATCGCGCAAGTTAGCGTCTTTCGTAAAAGCGTACTATTCAAGTTGGTAGCATCTGGGAGTAGATGAGTTATGAATTTTCGAGTGCAGTCGGTATTCCGCTACGTCGTGACAGTCGCGTTGATTTTAGTCGGCGGCACATTGTCGGCTGAGTTGACAGTTCAATCGCTGCGAGTTGAGTACTTGAACAATCCGCTTGCCGTCCAGTCGCAGGCTCCGCGGCTGTCGTGGCGAGTTGAAGAGAGTAACCCCAAGCGTCGTGGCCAAAAGCAAACCGCCTATCGCATCTTGGTGGCTTCCTCAAAGCAGTTGCTAGATAACGGGCAAGCCGATTTATGGGATAGCCAAAAGGTCTCAAGCGAGAGGACCACGCAGATCGAATATTCAGGTACGCCCCTGCGTTCTGAACAACAATGCTGGTGGAAGGTACAGGCATGGGATGCCGACGGAATGCCATCGGATTGGAGCGGTGCCGCTCAGTGGCGCATGGGATTATTGCAAGCCAGCGACTGGAAAGCGCAGTGGATCGCCTTCGCGGATTCGAGTCCGATACACAAAGACACTCAAAAGCTCGAACTGCCACCAGCAAGACATTATCGGCGCGAGATCCAGATCCAAAAAGCGGTCAAGCAAGCGACCATCTACACTTCCGCCTTGGGCAACTACCGAATGTACCTGAATGGTCATGAGGTCAGCGATGGATACATGTTGCCCGGTTGGAGCGACTACAAACGCCGCGCTTACTACCAAGCGGTGGACCTGACCGATCAATTGAAGCCCGGCAACCACTGCCTTGGCGCGATCGTTACCGAAGGCTGGTATGCCGGTTACGTCGGTTATGGGTTGTTGGTTGGTTATGGGCCGTACCGTTCCGGAAAAAATTTTTACGGCAAGACACCCGCTCTGCGATCTCAACTGAACATCCTTTACCAGGACGGCACTACCGAGATCATCAGTACCGATACCGCCTGGCAACAGACGGCTGATGGGCCCATTCGAGAAGCCGATATCATCATGGGCGAGCGATTCGAAGCCCAGCGTGACTGGCCAGATTGGTGTCTGCCCAGTGCGATTCAGAAGACAAAGAATCCTTGGCAGTGGAGCCCTGCGGTTCTGGCAGCTCAAAACGGTAGCTTGCCAGCCAAGTATTTTGATTCCTTGGGCGAGAAACAAATTGAGCTTGGCTTCCAAGATCCGCCTGTCATGCAGGCTTACCCGGCTCCGCCCATTCGCGTTGTCGCCGAATTGCCCGCGCAATCGATCACTACACCAAAACCCGGAATCACGATTGTGGATCTAGGTCAGAATTTTGCTGGAGTCGTTCGACTAAAAATCCAAGGTTCAGCCGGCCAACAAGTCCGACTTCGCTACGGTGAGATGCTTCACTCCGACGGGACATTGATGACCGAGAACTTGCGCCGCGCGAGGGCTACCGACTACTATGTCTGCCGAGGTGATGGTAGCGCAGAGACCTGGATTCCACAATTCACCTATCACGGTTTTCGTTATGTGGAACTCACTGGCTTGCAAGACGAGCCCAAACTGGAGTCGATTACCGGTCTAGTGTTGTCCAATGATCTGGAATACGAAAGCACGTTTGAGTGCTCGGATCCCGTGATGAATCGTTTTTGGCAGAATGCAGTCTGGAGCCAAAAAGCCAACTTTATCGAAATGCCCACCGACTGTCCCCAGCGCGACGAGCGATTGGGGTGGATGGGCGACGCGCAGGCCTTTGTTCGTACAGCCAGTTACAACGCAAACATCGCAGCTTTCTTTACCAAATGGCTGGATGACGTTGTAGAAGCTCAGGATCCCTCCGGAGCCTACGTGGATTATGCACCCTACCCGATGGCACACGGCGGCTCCGGAACGCATGGAACTGCTTGGACGGACGCAGTCATTATCTGTCCTTGGACGATTTGGATAGTGTATGGCGATCGTGGATTGATCGAGACTCTGTGGCCGTCCATGATGCGTGTCATGAACTGGCGTCGGACCGCCGACCCTCAGCTAAAGGGAGTGAAAATAGGAAACACCTGGGGCGACTGGCTGAATGTCAACGAAGATACTCCCATCGAATATGTGGATCTGTGTTATCATGGATACGTTTGCCAATTGATGCATGAATTGGCCAGCGATTTGGGCAAAACCGACGAGGCTAAACAATTCTCCGAACGGATGAACCAACTCCGTCAGAACTTTGCAAAGCAGTATGTAGGTTCCGATGGCGGGCTGACCGTACACACACAAACCGCATACGTATTGGCCATTTCTTGCGGTATGTTGACAGAGGCCAAGGCTATCGAAAAGTGTAGCTTGGGCTTGGCCGAGCGCATTCGATCCAACGGCATCCGAATGACCACAGGCTTTCTGGGGACTCGTTCGATCTTACCAACTCTCAGTACTTCAGGACATCACGATCTGGCTGTGCAGTTGTTTCAAAGTCGCGACTTTCCGTCATGGGGATATGAGGTTGTCAACGGTGCAACCTCGGTCTGGGAACGCTGGGACAGTTACACGATCGAGCATGGTTTTGACGGCTTCAACGGATCCAACAATGCCGCTATGAACAGCTTCAACCACTACGCCTTTGGCGCAGTGATGGAATGGGCGTTTCGGCATTTGGTGGGCATCGATACTTCCGGAATCGGTTTCCAGCGAATACTAATACTCCCTGGTATCCCCAGCCCCAAATTGCAGTCGCGCGATGTGAACGTACCTGTCATCGATAAGGCGCACGCCAAGTATGTGCATCCGATTGGTACCATCGAATGTCAATGGCATGTGATTGAAGACAAATCAGTCAGCGAAAAGTCCATTGGCGAAAACCGACAGATAGCCCTGAATGTCGTCATTCCTGCAAACACCACGGCGGAGATTTGGCTGCCGACGAGTGACGCGTCCCAGATTCAGGAGAACCAAAGGCCAATCGACCAAGACAGCTCAATCTCAGTCCTGAGGAGCGCAAGCGGTGTAACAGTGCTGCAGGTGAGTTCGGGAAGTTATCGATTCCAATTTGCTCAGTGAGTCGATGAGCCCCCAAAGGGCCATGCGATAGTAAAGGCTGCACATCTTGCGGTTCGGCCCATTGGCATCATCAAGCACGCGGCCAACTTGCAGTTGACCGCCTCCACCGCCGACCAGCAGTTTTATCTGTGCCTCGGCCCTGCTATCTGTGCTAATTCAAATAACACAGATGACAAAGCCGGAATCCTAACACAAGATTCCTGGTCTGGCCTGGACTATCCAACCAATCAGCTCAATCCTGCCAACAAAGGGCTGCTCCAACCTACTTCCGCTCATCGACCGTTAATCGTTCGGCTTTGATTTGATTGCCTTCCAAGGTCACATCGCCGGCTTTTTCTCCAATGCGAATGCCAATCTTCTGCCGCCCTTTGCCGGTATCTTCGATGATGTTGTTGCGCAGGATGGTCCCCCCGGTGACTCCATCCACAAACACGCCCCAGCCTTCGTTGTCACGCACAGTGTTGCCTTCAAAAGTGATGCGATGAGCGGCCATCGGCTCTGTTTCATTTCGCCAATAGACTCCACCCAACTTGTTTCCTATGACAGTATTGTTGCGGACGGCGTTTTCGCTGTCCTTGTGACCAATCGACATGCCATAGCCGCCGTTGTTCTCCAGCAAGTTGCCTTCGGCCACACCTCCGCGCACTCGCCAGCAGAAGAAGAAACCATCCTCGCCATTCTCGATGGCGCGGCAGTTCTTGACCGACGGACGCTGCGAGCCGCTGCCTGGATGGAGTCCAAAACCTGCACAACCCCGAACCTGACAGCTATCGACTTCGACATCGTTCGATTGTTGAAAGCTAATCCCGTCGCCGTTGTAGTCGCGAACCCAGCAGTTCGAGATGCGACAGTGGTCTCCCCGATAGAGAAAGATGCCCGCCGTACGGCAGCCATCGACCTTGGTGGGGTTGTTCGCGCGGTTCCCATCGATGCATAAGTTTTCGATTCGTGCGTCCTGCAAGTTGTATCCGCTGATCACAGGAAAGATGGTTGCAGCAAAGGCATCGTCGGTCATCAGCAGATCCGCGTTCATCGAACGTGACAGCGTGAAATAGGAATCGCGCGCGTTGAGGATAGTCGCGCACACACCAAGAAAGTTACGTTGAGTCCTCGAAGCGACATAGACGCCACGGCCTACCGCAAAGCCCTCGGGATTCTGCACCGTGATTGCTGTCTCGCCGAAATCGCCATCGGCAGCCAGCAACGAACGATACTCGCGATCCTTCTTCAATATGGTTTGCTCGCCAGCGCCTCTCACGGTGACTCGGCTGCGTAAATGCAACGAGTCGCGCATCAGAAACTCCCCGGCACCAATCTCGACCAGGCCGCCACCCAAATTGCCGACGTAATCAACTGCCGCCTGCAAAGCGCGATTGTCGTTGCCATTAATATCAGCGCCAGCGTGTCCGACTGTGATGCGAATGGCTGGCTTGGCCAGCAAGTCGTTTTCGGCATAACGACGGATGGGTTCATCAGCCATAATCAAGCTGGCCATCGAGAGGGGAACTAATACGAATAAGCTTAACAAGAGTCGCCTTGCGTTCATGATAATTTTCCTTGGTTACCCATTTCGTTAAGTCCGATCATGATTGATTTCAGTTAGCTCAACCACTGAGGTTCTATTCTACTGGAACTTGAGACTCACCTGCCGCAATACTGGACTGCTGCCGCCGTCGGGAGAGCTGAGAACGGCACGGTATTGCAAGTGCCTTGCTGTCGTCGGGATATTCAATGGTGCACCCTGTTCGGTGGCAATCCAGGCTGCATCGTTCAGAATCGTTAGGTCCTCGGCGAAGCGCAACTCCAGTCGCAAACCGGTTCGGTGCGGTGTTTCGCCCTTCCACGATACCGTCACATGTCGAGAGGACTCGTCTAGGTCTATCGGAGGTGATAGGTAATGATGGTCAGGCGCGCGGTTGTAGATACTGCCGGGACTAAAGCCCATCGAGTAGTGCGTTCCCATGGTGGGCAAGTGCGTACGCTGGTCGATCGAAAAGCCCTTGGCGCCACCCCAATAGATATACGCGCCAAACGTATGGTCGCCGTCTTTAATGTGGTTGTGAACGATCAATTCTGGCCAAAGGTCACCGTTCAGATCCAGTGCTTGCACGCCACAGGAAGATTCCGCCGGAAGCTCTGTGCGGCGTTGATTGCTATAAGCCCGTGTGCCGTCGCCCCAATACACGAAGGCAGGAAGGCTGCGTGTCTGCTCGGCCTTGTAATTGCCTGCTGCGAGATCCAGATGCCCATCGCGATTGAAGTCGGCTACGGTGATTTCCAGACTCATGAACGCTTCCAGAGCCGTGCGTTGGCCTTCGCTGAATCCATGCTCGCTGCCCCAGTAGATTAACGTTTGAGTATGTGGATCTTGCGTTTTGACTTTCTGGGCACCAGGAAAGACCAAATCGAGCCAGCCATCGCGATCGAGATCCGCTATGGCTGGCGATTCGACACCGTCGGTATTCAACAACGTCGATGGAACTTCACCAAACCCTTTGGCCGACCCCCAGACGATTTCTGAAACCTGACTTGGACTCTCGCCAGAAGGAAAGATCAGATCCAAAAAACCATCACGGTTGAGGTCGGCCGAACAGAGAGTACAGTTCGAGCGTGTCGCCTGCAGCGGAATTCGCTGTGAATTTTCCATCGACCAAGCCACATGTGGGAATTCTTCGGTATCACTGCCCCACACTACCTCGCCCTCGCTGCTCTACCGTGGGTCTCCGGGATAGTCCAGACAGTCAAGGTCCAATCTCCCATCGCGGTTAAAATCGGCGACCGTCAAACCGGTCGCGTTGACCTTCAGCTTCTCGGGACGCTGGTAACCCGACTTGCTTCCCCAATAGACCGTAGCCGGATAGCCGCTGAAGATGATGTCTGGAAAACCGTCTTCATTAAAGTCCGCCGCCCTGCCAGTGTAGGTCCCTTCCGTCGGCAACAGCGTGGCGTGCGCCTCGGAGTAAACATGAGCGGGGTTGCCCCAGAAGATGACCGACGGCAGGTCCTTTCCCGCATTGCCACTCATCTGGTTCATCAAAAGCAAATCTTGACGTCCATTCTGGTCCAGGTCGGCCACCGCCACTCCCACGGGGCCGAATCCCTGCAAGTGACTTCGATTGGCCTCAGTATATCCCTGCTCCGATCCCCAGTAGATATAGCTCGGCACGTCGTACGTTTTGTCGTTGCCATAGTTGGCAAGGACAATGTCTGGAAACTTATCGCCGTTGAGATCCGCCGTCGCAACGGATCGCGGGGTGAGCCCCGGCAGCGATTGCTTTCGCTGGGCATCAAAACCGGTTTCTGCACCCAAGTAGACCTCAGCAGTCTTGTCAGTCACCAGAACCAGATCGGCCAATCCATCGCGATTCAAGTCGTCCGAAGCAGCTTCGCGGACTGCGTCTAAAGGGAGAGCTTGTGGTTGAGCCAGTTGGAAATCCTTTGCTCCGTAATAGATCGCGAGCCCTGCGCCCTTGTCGCGCGAGCCGACCAGCAGGTCATCGATCCGGTCCTGGTTCAAGTCCGCAGCTCGCACCAAGCCCGGATTGCCACCATCCAATTGCAACCGCCGCTG
>DAIRSD010000194.1:0-8375 GCA_036804625.1 Aureliella sp.
GAGTTACTAGCAGCGCCAGAGCTGTAGAGTCGCAATCAAATTGTCAACCAGCAGCGACTTCGCGATGGCAAAGTCGCACTGCCTACCGAATCGCGATTGCTCAATGCAATGCGATCCGGGCTACCGGCCTGCAGTGGTTGCGCGCTGGGGTTGGACCGCTTGCTAATGGTCATTAGTCAGGCACAGCGTATTGATCAAGTGATTGCATTTCCGATCGAACTCGCATAGCAGGACCAGGGGCTGACGAGAATCATCGATTGTGCACTGGAAGTCATCGTCGAACTTAAGGCTGCCAAGGCGATCGATCCCGAGCACCAGTCGCAGATTATCAACTACCTGATAGCTACTGGTATCGAGGTCGGCCTAGTTCATTCATATTGTTCGAACACTTATGCTTAGGTGCTTACCTGCTCAAAAGTAGTGAAATTTCTGGCCGCACTCAAGCACTCGATAATCTTGCGAGAGCGATTTGCAAGTTTGAACGAATAGATCGGGTGATTCCGTATTGAACTGGAACATATCGTAGTGACAAGGTATCACCAGCTTAAAGCCGCATTCATGTGCTAATTGCGCCGCTTCATCTCCAAACATATTTCCAGCCACCCGCCTCTCAGGGCGATTTCCGTTGATCGGTAACAGCGCAATATCAATGTTCAGCGGTCGCAGCAACTGGACCAACGCTGGGAAACGAAGCGTGTCGCCGCTGTGATAGATGCGAAATTTACCTAACTGAATGACGTAGCCTAAGTAGTGACAGCGACCTTCGGTATCACGGTCGATTTCATTATGTGCAGCAGGTATGGCGTAGATTTGAATTCCATGAACGTCAAGCGTGTCCCCTGCATCCATGCCAATTGGCCAATCCAGCCCCACCGACACACGCTGGCAAACAAACTGTCGATTGGCTTCTGGAATAACAAACTGAATTGCCGGATTGACTTGAAATAGTGGCTGAAGTGTCTGCGCGTCCAAGTGATCGGTGTGGTTGTGTGACGAAGTAACCAGCGTCACGTTCTGCAATTGACTGGGCGACAATGCCCGGCGGGTCATGCGAACATGCGGCTTGTCGGTCTGAGCATATTTTTCGGTCAATGAGTCCGAAAGATAGGGATCTAGCAGCACGTTTCCCAAGCGATGTTTCGCCAAGAACCCACTCTGCCCTAACCACCAAAGCACCAACCCGTCGCCGGGATCGGTCTGTTGGATTTCAACCCGCAAGGCTTCTCCGGCAAGGTACGGCTCGATCATCAATGGCTGTCCTTTGGCGTCGCTGAAAGACGATCCGAACGAAGCGTCAAATCTACAGTTTCAGTTCCCGTCGCACAATCCTTGCACCGGCGACCATGTTTTTCAGCTTTGATTGAGCAGCCCAGCGTGCTGTTTGACTAAGCCCACAATCCGGTGCAAATACCAATTTCTCCGGCGGTGCGTACTTCAAGCAACTGCGAATCCGCTCGGCAACTTCATCCGGTGATTCAATGTAATAACTTTTCACGTCGATGACTCCGATGGCAGCGTCGATTCCAGCTTGAGTGATCTGCTGGATGAGTTCTAAATCCGTAAAATTCAGAGTGGCCATTTCTAAGTGCATTTCATCGACCTTCATCTGCAAAAAATCGGGAAACATACAGCTTGGTCGCCGACTTCCACCGCTGCGCCCCTTAAAATTACCAAAGCATGCGTGCATACAGATTCGAGTCTTCCCCACTATCGGCTCGATGGTCCGGTTGAATATGTCGACCAGCCGACTTGTGTCTTCACGATGTGCGTAACAGCTCATCGATGGTTCATCTACACAGACTTCACGACAGCCAGCGTCCACAAGACATTGAAGTTCTTGGCGCACGATAGGTAGCAAGGCTTCGGTGATGGCAAAACGATCTGGATACTGCTCATTGGGAAGCAATCGTCCCGCCAGAGTGTAAGGACCTGGAATACTGACCTTCAGAGTGGTGGTGGCCGGTACCAGGCCAGCGGCAATGGCCTTCAACCGCTCGAATTCTTGAACGACTCCCAGTCCGCGTGGAGCACCCAACTGGTCTGTTATATTGTGCTTTCCACGCTGGTCATGAGCGGGTGGGCCCCAGCGCCGTGGTGGTTGCGATTCCAGTGCGATGCCTGTGAGATATCCGTAAAAAGACAGGTTAAAATCCAGTCGAGTCTGTTCGCCGTCGGTGATTACATCCAATCCGGCAGCAAGCTGGTCACGAACAGCGATGGTGGTGGCATCGTCTTGAATCTCTTGAATGTCCGACGTGCCAAAACGATCCAGGTTCTGTGCGGCAAACTCCAACCAACTTGGAAACGGCAGGCTTCCGATGACACTTGTGCGAAGGGGACAGTCTTTCATGGTTGTTTACTCCTAAAGGCCAAGCGTCGCGTACAGCCCAGCCATCCGCCGACCGTGTTCATCGTACGCTTCCTCGAACAACTGACTAGCCCGCTGCTGACCCACGACGGACCCTGCCGTCAAGACGCGCGGCGGCTGCCCGCTTGAAACCAATAGTTGAGCGATCTCGGCTTTTAGACAGTTTACAATCATACACCCTCCGACAGTCGAACCCGGAGCAACCGGTGTCTCCAAATTGGGCAGCATAACCATCGAATCTCCTACAGGTGCGCCGGTATCCAAAATCAAGTCGGCAAAATCGCTCAGTTTCTTGCCATCGGGCCGCCGGGATTGGCTGGCTTGGCTATGAGCCGTACTGATCAACGCTACGACAAAGACACCTCGTTGTCGAAACCCTTCCGCCATTTCGATTGGCACAACATTACAGCCACTGGAACTGATCACCAGCGCGGAGTCCTGAGCTTGAAACTGGTAGTTGCGCAAAATTCTCTCGGCCAGCCCAGAGACGTTCTCCAGGTACATGGCCTGCCGCTGGCCGTTGCTGCCCACAACAGGATGATGATACGACAGAGACAGTTCAACCATGGGATGAAAACCTGGAAACGAGCCGTAACGTGGCCACATTTCTTCGACCATGATGCGACTGTGTCCGCTTCCGAACAGGTGAACCATCCTGCCAGATAGGATCGTCTGAGCGAACCGCTGAGCCGCCGCAAAGAGGATTGAGTATTGTCTGCTCGCATTGACTATCAGATCGCTGCAGCGATCCAGATAAAGCTGCGTCGGTGTCATACGTGTTCCTTGTGAATGATCCTCAAAGACTAAAGCGATGCTGCTGCGAAGTGACCCATGCGGCTAGGCATCCATCAGACTCCAACCAGCGTCGATGGACAAGACTTGGCCGGTTACCATTCGGGCCTGCTCTGATAAAAAATAGACCACGGCTGCATCCAGGTCTTCAGGCTTCAAAATGCGTCCGCTGGCCAGCGGCTGTTTGGATCGAGCAAATGCAAGGATCCGTGAGTCTTGCATGGCACGCTGGGACATGGGGGTTTCGACCAACGAGGGTGCCAATACATTCAATCGTATGCCTTGATCAGCGTAGTAGGCAGCGCAACTTTTTGTAAAGCCGATGATAGCGGATTTCGCTGCCGCATAAACATGGGTTGCAAAGTACTTTGGTGAGGGATGTTCGGCCAGTACGCTGCTTAAATTCAGGATGGAACCTGACACTTTATTGCGCAAAAAGTATTGCACGGCGGATCGATTGGACAAGATCAGTGAATTCAGATTTAATTCCAACGTCTTTTGAATAGCTTCGACTGAAATTTCATGCAGTGGGCCATCGCCAAACTTGCGTCCGCTGCCGCCTGCAACGTGGTAGAGAGCGTCCAAGCGACCGAATTCTGACTGGGCTAATGAAACAAGCCTAGGAGCCGTCTGCGGATCGGTTGCGTCAGAGACGATGATGCGCACTTGGTCGCCAAGCAACTCTTGCGTCCTGACCACCGATTCTTGGTCGAGCCCACAGGCAATCACACGCCCACCGGCTTGGCCACACGCTGCCGCAGCCGACACCCCCAATCCTGTTGTTCCTCCAACGACAATTATCACCCTATCTTTCAGAGGCAATGTTAAGTCGGACCGATCCTGGTCAGAAACATATTGGCTCACTGGCAAATTCCCTTCGATTGCGAGTACCCGCACGGAATCGCTAACCCTCAAACGATACCAATAACTTGGGTATTCTGCGAGTGTTCTTTCTATGCCAAAATAGTCCAATAGCGAAGCGAGGTTGGATCTTTAGATAATTGTGGGTTAACTGTCTGGCCTATCTTTGCGTGAACCCTGCTGTAGCATAGCATGCTAAAGCTAGGAAAAAGATTTGCCGTCGTGGTATTCGCCAGAATTCCCTGCGTAATCGGGAACTTTGGCGAGTTCCACTACGACTGGTAGAAATCCAACTGCCGTTCGCCCGTTTGTTTCTACCCTGCTTAACCCTCTGATCAGCCAAAGGTAAAAATTCTGATGAGTCAATTGCTTGTTTACGGAGCCAATGGTTACACAGGTGAATTGATTGTTCGCTTGGCAGTCGAGCAAGGGCTGAGCCCAATTGTGGCGGGGCGGAATCGGGCTGCCGTGGAAGCGGTGGCAAAGAACTACAATCTTCCGTGTCGAGTTTTTTCACTGGATGATGCTCAACGCCTGGATGATGCGCTTCGTGATGTCGACCTAGTGATTCACTGCGCTGGTCCATTTTGTCTTACTGCTGCGCAAATGCTTGACGCCTGCTTGCGTACAGGCACTCATTACACGGACATCACAGGTGAGATATCCGTATTCGAAGCCTGCGCGCAAAGTGACAATGCGGCACGCAAAGCGGGAATCATGGTAATGCCGGGAGTGGGTTTTGACGTGGTGCCCAGCGACTGTTTGGCCATGCACCTGAAAAATCGACTACCTACGGCTACCGATTTGACTTTGGCATTTTACGGCATCGGTCGGCTTTCTCACGGAACTCAGTCGACGATGACGATGAATGTGGGTCAAGGTGGCGCTGTGCGTCGTGACGGAAAGATTACGCCTGTCCCTGCTGGGTGGCGTACCCGGGAAATTGACTTTGGGCAGGCGAGCAAACTAGCTGTAACCATACCTTGGGGAGATGTTTCCACCGCCTACTACTCAACGGGAATCCCAAATATCGAAGTCTACGCCGTGATGCCCAAGTCGGCACTGCGTGGCATTAAACTGACTCGCTATTTGGGCTGGTTGCTGGCCACCGGTCCCGTTCAGAAATTTCTTCAAAAGAAGATTCCGCAAGGCGGACCATCGGACCAGCAGCGAGCCTCTGGTCAGTCGCTACTGTGGGGAGAAGCATCAGATGGAACCGGCAAGTCGGTCCAGGCAAGACTTCAAACTGTCGAAGGCTATACCTTGACCGCTCTCACAGCCCTACTGATTGCGCGTCGCATTTTACGCAACGAATTCAAGGTCGGCTTTCAGACTCCGTCGATGGCCTACGGAGCCGATTTGATCATGGATATTCAAGGCACCCGCCGCGAAGATGTTTAAGCAAGGTCGATCCTGCTAAACCGCTTGCAGGCTGTCAACCTGCAATTCATAGTGAATCGCATATCGACATAGAGCCTCGTGCGCGGCAGCGTCAAAAGCGGCTGCATCGGCCTCTCGCGACAATTCGACGCTAAGCGTTGCCGACTTGCCATGCAGACTGTGTGGCCCCACCTGCACCTTGCATTTGGCCACACCATCTATCTTCGAGATCTCTTCGGTTAAGACCGATTCGGTCTCGCGCCAGATCAACTGTGGCTTAAAAATCTTTCCAACGGCGGTTACTGGCATTACTTCGACAACATGTACCGCTTTGGGAACTGCGGCTCGCTCTCCAACTCGCTTTTCGGCAAAGTGCAGCAGCTCATCGCCACTTACCTTACCGCCTGGTTTCAGTTGAACGTAAGCCACGGGCACTTCGCCAGCATGAGGGTCTGGTCGGCCGACGGCTGCTGCAAGCGAAACATCCTGATGGGCGTGCAATGCATCCTCGATTAAACGCGGATCGATGTTGTGCCCTCCACGAATGATCAGTTCTTTGCTGCGTCCCGTAATCCAAAAATAGTGATCGGAATCAAGACGTCCCAAGTCACCTGTGTTCAACCAAGGCGCACCACCATCACCGGTCTCGACCCAAACTCCACGATTGACCGCCGGGTTGGAGTAACCCTTAAATACGCAAGGACCGCGAAGAACAATCGTGCCAATTTCGTCAACCTGACAATCTCGCAGATATTTACCTTGGGAATCCAGTACCACTGTTTTCATTTCTTGGTAAGGCAATCGGTAACCGATCGAACCGATTCGCCGCTCTCCCAATCCAGGATTTACCGAATTGACGCAGGTCCCTTCGGTCTGGCCATAGCCCTCCAAAATCTTTAAGCCCGTCCTCTGTTCGAAATTGCGAAACAATTCTGCCGGCATCGGGGCAGCCCCACACAGCGCATAATCTAGTGAACTTACGTCGCAGTTTCCAATTGGCAGATTTAACAAAGTGCTGTAGATGGTCGGCACAGCACTAAAGAAATTGACTCGGAAGTGGTCAACGATCTTCCAGAAATTGGGAATGACACCTGGACCACGATAGCCCTGCGGAGTTCCAAGCAAGACGGTACTACCGCGAGTCCATGGCATCAGGACGCTCACGATAACTCCGTTAACATGGAAGAGAGGCAGGCCGCAGAAGCAGACTTTGTCAGTTCCCATCCCACCGCCCAAGGGTAGCAGCCCCGACCAGGCATCGAATACTTCGTTCGCATGTGTGTGCTGAGCTAGCTTGGGAGTGCCTGTTGTGCCGCCGGTATGGAACAATGAAGCCACATCCTCCGGTTGAATTTTTCGCCCAGAGACCAATCGGTCTGCCGGATAACGTGCCGCTGTTGTCGCGAAGTCGACTATCTTTGCTCGAACTTTGGGATTTGGCAAACGCCGTCGCAACAATCTAACCAATTGCCGCTTTGCCATCGGTAAGTAATTGCTCAAGTCCACTTGGACGATCGTTTCCAGGGTAGGTACACGATCCACAATTGAGGCCACCTTTTGCCACAAATCAGTGCCTACCATCGGTCCCAAAGTAACTAGAACTTTGGTATTGGCCGTGTGCATAATCTCCGCAATCACATCGGGTTCCAACAATGGATTGATCGGATTGATGATACCTGCCGCTTCGCCTGCCCACAACGTAAAAGTCGTTTCAGGAGTATTCGGAAGGATCATCGAAACCACACTGTTCTTGTCGATTCCCAAGTCGTTGAACATATTGGCCGCTTGGTGAATACGACTTAGTATGTCCCCGTAAGTGTAGTCGTATGTCTTTTTGTAGTTGGTGCCTTGCAAAAAAAATCGCAAGGCCGTCAAATTGCGATGCTGCTGCACGCTTCTGCAAATCGCTTCGTAAGTGGACGAAGCTAGGTTGCGTTCGGACAAGGGTATCTTTTCTAGTTCAAGAACATCAGCGTAGGTTGCGATGCCGTCATTGATCATCATTATTGTTCCTAGAACCTGTTATCACGTTCGTATTTCAATGGCGACATGAATCAAACTGCTTGGCCGTGCGCTCTTTCATGGCTTTGCCAATTGCGACCCCTAGGTTCGCTGTTCCATCGGGCAGGTCGCCGAAATTACATCTGCCCAAGAATTTGGTGCATTGTAATGCATCAGATGCAACTTGGCTATGCTCCAAAACCTGCCTGAGGCTAAGAATCTTCCGTAATCGACACTCGAAGGCACTACGCGGACCTGTATGCTTTTTTGGGGGTTGACTAGGTGAGGCTAGGCAACGACAATCAGCCTCACTAGGTGGGCGCGTTCTCGAATCAATCTCGTTCGCCTACTCTGCCCAAGAACACCAAACTCTTTTCATGGGAGAATCACTTGTGGTTCATCGATTAACTACCTCTCTAGTCGGCTGCTGTCTACTAGTCATCCTTTGTCTGGTCGGAACTGTTCAGGCTCAATTGCAATCCTCTGATGCTGCGGGACCGGACCCAGTGGTGCTGGCTCGGGCCGCTCAAACGGCCAAGTCGGTCACCATCTATCGCGATGCCTACGGAGTACCTCATATCTACGGACCAACCGACACAGCGTGTATGTTCGGATTTATTTATGCACAGGCCGAGGACAATTTCTGGCAAATCGAAGACGGCTACATTCGTGCATTGGGGCGGGCAGCCGAAGTGTATGGGGAAGTGGAATTACCCAATGACCTGATCAATCGAGCGCTGGATATCACGCATTACGCCAAACAGGAGCATGCCGCCGCTTCACCAGAATGGCAACTGACCTATCAAGCGGTCACCGATGCGCTAAATTACTTTTTGGCCACGCATCCAGAGGTAAAGCCAAGGTTGATCAAGAGATTTGAAACATGGCAACCCTTGGCCTTGGAACGATTTCTGCTGTATCAATCCTTTATCTACCAGAAATCTGGGCTGAAACCCAAGGAAGTCCTAACCGC
>DAIRSD010000195.1:0-8336 GCA_036804625.1 Aureliella sp.
ATTGAAGTAGATTTCGCCAAGGCTCTCAACGATCACCGTCAAAGACCAAACATTCCCGCAGGAGCCGCGCTGATCCTGCAGTACAAGCCGTGCGAAGAAGCGATCAACTTCGGTGTGGGAACCTTCTTCACCTTCGGACTACGCGAACTATTTAGGTAGCGAGCGGTTCGCACGGATACTCGATAAATTTGAAAGCCGCAGTTATTGAAACTGCGGCTTTTTTTTTGACACTTCTCGCAGATCACCACCTCGAGCCGCACCGGGGTAATGGGAGAGCGAGGCTCCGGCCGAGCTTTTGCGGGCTGCGGACACATCAACTATTGCTTGTGAGCGTTGGGCGACTGCCCAGGAAGGCTCCGCAGGAGCGTCGCCCTCCCGAAATCCGCAAGCGCTCGTCCAAAAGATGTTTAGTATAGGAGCATCGCCCTAACGATTGGGGAAACGCTGTTTTTCGATCTCTATCGACATAATAGTGGCGATCAGCGAGTAGTGTCCTTTTTTCATCGTGATTGTTGCTCCTTAGCAACGTCGCCTACGCTAGATTGTTGCCTTTCTGCGTCATGAACCGTGCTTGTCGGGTAACTACATGCTCAAGTAGCCGACTTTTCTACGCTGCCGTTAGCTCTTACGTGCCCAGCTTGATCGTCATTTCCGGAGTAACCCCACCTCGAGTCGTCGAACTTTTTTGTGATGGCTGTAACGCCACTGCCAATCGTTGTGACGATTTACAACTTGTAGGTATAATCGGTCGTAGCAGATTGAATTACTTAAAGAGGTCGTTTCTGGGTTGCTAGTGACCTCTCTGTAGAGGGGGTAGGGTTGGTCTGTGCTAATAGAGCGGCGTTTATGCACTCATTAAGGTTGGAAGAATAGTAATTATCCTGACAAAAATCGCCACTGCTTCCTCCATTTCTCCAAGTTCTATTCCTATAATGAGCAATCCAGACAGAATCAGGGCTTTCATTTTGATCGACCTGTTTAGCACCACCGATGGCATAGCGACTGCATTGAGCACCCTGCGTGGTAATCGCGTAGGGCAATGGAATCACGCTCTGGCTGTCTGATGCGTCGAAGCGGTCACTCCTTAGTTTTTTAGGTTCGAGTTAGGAATTAGCATCTTATGAACGATAGCAACCTCTCTTCGGAATCGCCTTCAGCGGCTAGGCTTATGGTGCTCAGTTTGGTTTTGTGGATTCGGCAACGCGTCGTTCACCTGAAGGCATTGTTTGTTCGTCCGCGTTTCTGGTTGCTACTGTTGGCGCATGTCTTGGTGTTTGCAACCAGTTTCTATTTGGCTCATGTGCTAAGGTTTGAGTCCTATGTGATCCCAGAGCGGTTTCGTAGAGGGGTAGTTGTTGGTGGGGCGATTGTTATCCTCATTAAACTGGTATGCTTCTATAGCTTTCGCAGTTTCCACGGATGGTGGCGTCATGTTACGTTTTCCGATTTGAGGGCATTGGGACAAGCGAGCTTAGTGTCACTATTGGCAATTTCTTTGGCCGATCAATTTCTTTGGGTAGAACACGTCATACCTCGCAGCGTGTTCTTTATTGACCTAATGATCACGTTTTTTGCGTTAGCAAGTATTCGCTCAAGTTGGCGTTTGATTAACGAAGAAATTAAGCCGCGATTTTCTAAGCAGCCTCGAACGAATGTGATCCTGGTGGGTGCCAGTGAAGGCACTTGGAAACTGGCGCACCAGCTCAAGTCGTTGCCCGATCTTCGCTACAACATCATCGGTTTGATCAGCACACCAGGGTGTGATACTCACAAATGGACAGCAAGCATTCCAGTCCTTGGCGACATGAATTCGCTAGAACTAATCATGGCTTGTTATGAGGTCCAGGAGTTGTTGGTGCCAGCCGGAGAACTGACTGGTGCCGAAATGAGAATGTTAAATGAGTTGGCAACCAAGAACCAAAAGCGGCTGCGGGTCATTCCTAGTATCAAAGATGTATTGGCCGGAAGTGGCAAGATGCCTTTGCGAGATGTGGAAATCAATGACCTTCTGCGACGTGAAGCGGTATCCTTGGATAATTCGTCGATAGCTTCGATGGTTGCTGGCAAGGTCATTTTGGTTACCGGTGCTGGGGGAAGCATCGGATCGGAGATTTGTCGACAGGTGATTAAGTTCTCGCCGGACAAGCTGATTCTGTTAGGACGCGGTGAGAACCGTATATTTGATATCGAACGAGAACTCAAGGGTCTGGATTCAGTAACCGAACTTGTACCGGTGATCGCAAATATTACTGATCGTACTAGTCTGGAGCGAGTGTTTGAAACGCATCGGCCCAACATTGTCTTCCACGCAGCCGCCCATAAGCATGTACCTTTGATGGAAGCAAATGTGCCCGAGGCGATCAAGAACAATATCTTAGGTACCAAGAATGTTGCCGATTGTGCAGCCGAATACGGTGCGTCTGAATTTGTACTGATATCTACTGACAAAGCGGTTAACCCGACCAGTGTCATGGGAGCCAGCAAGCATATGGCAGAACGTTATGTGCTTAGTCGCAACGAACCCACCGGAGGAACTCGATTTGTAGTAGTCAGATTTGGTAACGTGTTGGGATCCAACGGTAGTGTAGTGCCTATCTTCCAGCGGCAAATTCGGCAGGGCGGTCCAATCACCATCACTGATCCACGCATGAAGCGATATTTCATGTCAATACCTGAAGCTTCCCAGTTGGTATTGCAAGCGGCTGCACAGGGTAAAGGTGGCGAGATTTTTGTTCTAGATATGGGGCAACCCGTGTTGGTTCTTGATCTGGCTCGTGATCTGATTCGATTGTCGGGTCTCCCAGAAGATGCCATCGAAATCAAATTCTCTGGCATTCGACCCGGTGAAAAGTTATATGAAGAATTGTATTTTGACGAGGAGCACTCTTTGCCAACTGTGCATCCCAAAATCTTCGCCGCCTATCATCGCCAATTCCCAGCGGATGAAGTCAATCAGTGTATTGGCGAGTTCTGCGAAGTGATCGACGCGGAAGTGCCTACGGAGAATTTGATTGCCATGTTCCAGGATGCTATCCCCGAGTTTCGTCATAGCGCTCCTTTCGGAGTGCGTGGAACGGTTCCCGAGATCGATACTGCTTCCCTTTCCGGCACCCAACAGCAAGTTGGGAACTTAAACTAACTCGTCTCGTCAATGCAAAATCTTACGGTTCGGCAATTTGTGGTTGCGACCTTCCAGGTTGCAAAATGATAGTGGTTGCGACCTTCCAGGTTGCAAAATGTTAGTGGTTGCGACCTTCCAGGTTGCAAAATGATCAACCTGATTCCTCGGACAAGCTAGAAGCCTTGTCCCCACTTTTTTGCGGACAAGCTAGAAGCCTTGTCCCCACTTGTTTTTCCTACTTATACGTCTACCTTGTCCACTTCTTACTGCACTGTGTGATCGAGTTCATGAAGCGAATTGTGGTTACAGGCGGTGCAGGCTTCATCGGTTCCAATTTGGTCCGAAGATTGATTCGTGCAGGCTACTTAGTTCTAAATATCGACGGGTTGACCTATGCAGGTAACCTGGGTTCACTCGAGGACATCGCGTCGCTTGCAAATTACCGATTCGCTCATATCGATATCACCGATCCTCAAAAACTTAAGTCGGCAATTGATGAATTTGCGCCGGACGCGATCATGCATTTGGCCGCCGAAAGCCATGTGGATCGTTCTATTGACGGACCGGGCCAATTCATCCAGACCAATGTCGTCGGTTCTTTTCATCTTCTGCAGGGGGCTTGTCAGTACTGGCAGAATCTTCCATCGGGAATGAAGGAGAAATTTCGCTTCTTGCATGTGTCGACCGACGAGGTGTACGGCTCGTTAGGAATCACGGGAAAATTCACCGAGACATCTCGATACGACCCTCATTCCCCTTACTCTGCCAGTAAAGCGGCCAGCGATCATTTGGCGCGGGCCTGGGTTGAGACCTACGGGCTGCCAGTGATCGTCACCAACTGCTCGAATAATTATGGTCCCTATCAGTTTCCGGAAAAGCTGGTTCCGGTTGTGATTTTGAAATGCCTTAGAGGAGAACCGATTCCCGTCTATGGCAAAGGCGAAAATGTTCGTGATTGGCTGTATGTGGAAGATCATTGCGAAGCCCTGGAGCTTGTATTGCGAAAAGGCCAACCCGGCCAGTCCTATAACGTCGGCGGCAACAACGAACTTCGCAACATCGATCTGGTTAAGACACTTTGTAACCTTATGGACAAACTGGCTCCCCAGGCCTCGGGCTTCCAGCCTCCAGCCTCCAGCCTGATTTCCTTTGTCGCAGATCGCCCCGGTCATGATTTACGTTACGCAATCGACAGCTCTAAAATTCAGCGCGAGCTAGGTTGGCGACCTCGGCATGATAGCGAATCAGGGTTCCGCACGACCGTCCAGTGGTACTTAGAGAACCAGGCTTGGTGGCAAGACGTATTAAGCGGGAAATACCGATTGGAGCGACAGGGTGTTATAAAGGGTTCCGTTTGACTTGATCAGCAAGGTCGTTTCAAAACGTTACAGTCGTCAGAGTTCTCCCAGCCGATGCAGCTTAAGTCGGATGGTGGACGTAAGTTGCCTTATGACAGTTTTGAGGCTGACAAAAGCTGGTGGCGTAGTATCCTAAGTCATATCGACGTATCACCCATTAGCGGGATATCGCTTTCAAGTTGTCTGAGTGAGTCAGTTTTTGCGAATTTCCGGGCCTAAAAGGGATATATGTCCACCCACGGGAACGAAGTGTACCTTGACTTAGCTAAGAATGGATCTGTCCTGTTTTTGCTTTCGAATTGTAGAACATGAAGATTTTAGTAACGGGAACAGCCGGTTTCATTGGCAATACACTAGCGATTCGGCTGCTGGATCGAGGCGACCAAGTCATCGGCTTGGACAACCTAAATGACTACTACGATGTCAACCTGAAACGGGCACGACTGGCCCGCATCACTGATCATCCCGGCTTGACTCAGATACAGGTCGATATTGCCGACAGGCATGCAATCGCCTCAATATTTCGGCAGTACGAGCCGCAACGAGTTGTCAATTTAGCCGCGCAGGCAGGCGTTCGGTACTCGTTAGACAACCCACATGCATACATGGATAGCAATCTAATTGGTTTCACCAACATCTTAGAAGCATGTCGTTACAATCAAGTCGAACACTTGGTCTATGCGTCGACCAGTTCGGTTTATGGCGCTAACGCTCGACAGCCCTTTTCAGTTCATGACAGCGTCAATCATCCGATGAGTCTGTACGCGGCAACAAAGAAGGCCAACGAACTGATGGCGCATACCTACAGTTCGCTGTTCGGATTACCGACCACGGGGTTGCGGTTTTTTACCGTTTATGGTCCGTGGGGACGCCCCGATATGGCGCTCTTTAAGTTCACCAAGGCGATATTGGAAGGACAACCTATCGACGTCTTCAATCATGGAAATCATCGCAGAGATTTCACCTATGTGGATGATATCGTAGAGGGTGTGATTCGTGCATTGGATCATACGGCGACCGCCTGTCCTAATTGGGATGCAATGAATCCAGATCCGGCTACCAGTTATGCACCCTACCGGCTGTACAACATTGGAAACAGCAGCCCCGTAGAACTGATGCGGTACATCGAATTGTTGGAACAGTACCTAGGGAAAAAGGCACACAAGAATTTCTTGCCGCTTCAACCGGGAGATGTCCCTGAAACTCATTCGGATGTCAGCGACCTAGCCAGAGACGTTGGTTATCAGCCAGCCACTTCGATCGAGATTGGCATCCGCAACTTCGTAGATTGGTACTTGGATTATTACGGCAAAATGTAGTGGAACTCGCCAGAGTTCCTTGATAAACCCGTAGTGGAATTCGCCAGAATTCCTCTTCGTCAGCTTATCTATTCGATCAAAACTTCGTTGCAGCAATAGATTTTTTTTAGTGGTGGGCCGACGGTCGCGGGTGTATGGTTATTGAAAGTCTGTTGAATAGGTTCAAGTTGATTCGCAGCGCCTCCGCGACCTTGTCCCACCCTACGTTGCTTCGCGTACCTTACAAAGACTCACGAAAGGGCACACGAACTGCTTCATGAGCAGCGACATGCACACACCTGAGTTCCTGGCCGCGCGACATGCTGCGATGCTAGCTCAGAACGGGTTTGAAGGCGTCGATGCACTGGACCCGCAAGGGCCGTGCGGTCACGCTTACGGACTGCGTGTCAGCAGTCGATTAACCTCTGATTATCGCCATCGATTAAGGAGAGGAATTGTGGATGTTAAACCCGAAGAAGTCATCGATTGCCTAATAAACGCCAACGTCAAGAATTGGGTACTGATGGGTCTGCACGGCTACGTGGGATATCTGGCGGACCCTCGAGCCACTCAGGATGTCGATGTGATGGTGCCCTACAGCCAGAAAAAGCGTGCGGCAGATGCCATCGGTGCACGCTGGCCAATGCTCAAACGAGTCGAACTTTCGCAAGTCGTCCGCTTTATGGACCCAGTCGATTTGTACAACGATGGCAGTTCCAAGCCCGTGGTTGATGTCATGTTACCCTGGAGTAAGTTCCAGGAGACGATACTTGCCAAGCACGTGGTGATCGACGAAAAGACTGGCAGTCGTTATCCAACTTTGGAAGCGGCCTTGGTATCAAAATACGCTGCATTAGTATCACCCCACAGGAGCCGTGATAAAAAAGAATATGATGCAGGTGATTTTCGGCGAATCGTGCGGCATAACCATACAAACATCAACCGCGCAATTCTTCGCGAACTAGGCGATCAGATTTGGGAGCAAGGTGGTGACGAGGTGATTCGCTTTGTCGATCTGACCTTAGCGGATCAACCGCTGCCGGTATAGGCGTTAGGCATTAGGCGGAAGAGTACTCAGTACTTCGGCGTTGGACTTTAATACTTCAGGCTTCAAAAAAATGACGAGCAAACATATTGCTGTAATTGGATTGGGTTACGTTGGACTTCCTTTGGCTGTTGAGTTCGGTAAGCATTACCCGACGCTTGGCTTTGATATTAATCAGGCTCGTGTTGACGAGTTGCGATCTGGTAAAGATTCCACGCTCGAAGTGGATTCGGAAGAACTCGTTTCTGCGACACATCTTCGATATTCTACGGATATCCAAGATCTTAAAGCGGCAAACTTGTACATAGTTACCGTTCCGACACCTATCGACCGCCATAAGCGTCCCGATCTGACACCGCTTGTCAAAGCCTCTCGGATGTTGGGTAAGGTGATCAAGCCGGGTGACATTGTGGTCTATGAATCGACCGTTTATCCAGGAGCGACCGAGGAGGACTGTATCCCGCTGATCGAACAAGAATCGGGACTCAAGTACAATGTAGACTTTTTTGCGGGCTATAGTCCTGAAAGAATCAACCCAGGCGACAAAGAGCACCGCCTGACTACCATCAAGAAAATCACCTCCGGATCAACGCCAGAAGTCGCTCAGCAGGTTGACGATCTGTATCGATCGATAGTGAAAGCGGGTACGCATCGCGCCCCCAGTATCCGAGTAGCTGAAGCGGCGAAGGTTATCGAGAACACACAGCGGGATCTTAACATCGCTTTGATCAACGAATTGGCATTGATCTTCAATCGGATGGGGATCGATACGCTAGACGTCTTGGAAGCGGCCGGAACCAAATGGAATTTCCTTCCCTTCAGGCCAGGTCTCGTTGGGGGACACTGTATTGGTGTCGATCCCTATTATCTCACTCATAAGGCTCAAGAAGTGGGACACACGCCAGAAGTTATCTTGGCCGGACGCCGGATCAATGACCACATGGGCCAGTACGTGGTGTCACAGGTGGTCAAGCACATGCTTAAACGTCGAATCCATGTTGAAGACTCCAACGTGCTGATCATGGGTCTGACATTCAAGGAAAACTGCCCAGATATTCGCAACACTCGCGTAGTTGATATCGTCAATGAATTTAAGGAGTATGGTGCCAACGTCGATGTGTATGATCCCTGGGTGAACTCGCAGGAGGCACAACATGAATACGAAATCACGCCTGTCACAGAGCCAGCGGTAGGCAAGTATGATGCCATCATCATGGCTGTGGGTCATGACCAGTTCAAGCAGATGGGCGTCGATTCAATTCGAAAACTTGGCCGCCGGGAGTGCGTCCTGTATGACATCAAATCGATCCTGCCTAGAAGCAGCGTGGACGCTCGACTCTAGTTGGTAAGCTGGTATTCACTAGAAGGTTGTGGGATGCGCCAGAATCCCCTGCCTAGGTTGCTTTTCCCTTGTAGGCTTTGATTTTTACGAGAATGTCGCCGTTCGCTTTGCGAACGCAGCGGCGTTTATCGCAACTATCGCTGTAGCAAAAGGCGTAACTTAATCGAATGCG
>DAIRSD010000196.1:0-8269 GCA_036804625.1 Aureliella sp.
ACTTAGACTGTCGGCCACATAGTATTACCACAAGAATACCAATTCTCGCTCTTCAGATCAATCAATACCGGGAATTCAAAGCCTTTTTTCATGGCCGCTTGTTTTACGAGGTTCGGATCGCGCTCTGCCTGCGTTTCCGGTGTCTGAATTCCAATGACCTTCACGCCTTTTTCCGATAAAGTCTTATGCCAACGGTTGTAGTGATCGAAGTTGGCGACACAGTTGTGGCATTGGAACGCATAGAAATGAACTAAGACCACGTTTTCTTGTAGAGATTTCAGCGTAGGTTGTCCGCTGCCTGCCCACTGCCCCGAGTCGATCAGTTCAGGAGCCAGCGGAAAGATGCGTTTTAAGGACATCGTATCAAACGGCTGGCCGATCAGCTTGGCTAGGGATTGCCTGTTGGCAAGAGTAAGGATTCCGTTGATTGCGTCCTGCTCCTTTTCGCGTGCAGTGTTGAGCTGTTTCTCCAGCTCGGGATCACCTCCTGGTTTCTCTTGCAACTTTCTTGCTATGGCATCCGTGGCTACCAATGCCTTTTTTAACTCAATCAACTGCTGTTCGTTCAGCCCAATCGCTTTAGCAATTCCGGGACGCACCAGCGCTCGCGTTCCCTGAGACTGAACTTCGATCTCCCGAAATCTACGCAGCTTTTCCGGTGTGAGAATGGGCTTCAGCAATTCAAGCAACCGTGTCTCAAGATCTCTTATTGTTTCCACCTGTTTCGCTTCGGGAAGTATCCGTGAGGGCCAACAAACAACGTCGATTTCCATGAGACATTCCAAGAGCCTCCTGTCATCTAAAACCCCAAGTTCTTTTTGGACTTCAGGTGCATGGATCAGCTTAAGCAGATTCTGTGGGATCAGTGGTTCCACGTCGTTGCTTTGGGACCAAGCCTGGCTAGACAAACCCAGAAAGACCAGCAGAGCGAAATTCTTAAAGCAGCCAATCCATCGAACAGAAGACATAACAAACCCTTTTACTATCGGACTCAGCAGAAATGAACCGCCAGTAACCTGCTGCCCTTTCAGTGACTTGACAACGCAGACGTACTCACGCATCGGCAAGCTCGCTGGAGTCGGCAAGACTCTTGACAAAGCTCTTGTAGATGGCACAGGCTTCGAGATGAACTTCTATTTGGCGAGCTACCGAAATCAATAATCCCGAAGTCGGTTCTGGAACTGTCGATATGGTAATGGTAGCTACGGTCACCCCAGGTGTAAACAGATTGGTTATTTCAGAGTTGGCCGCAGTAAAAGTTCCTGCGAAGTTGCTCAGTCCGCCAGACGGCAGCAAGAGAAATACGCCGTTTTCATCGGTCGACATTCCTTCAACCTGGGAAAAAGCAGCTCCCAACGTGTCATTGACTTCTGTACCAGCATCCCAAATCTGCTCATCAAGGATATTCGAAGTGCATCGCCTGCTCCAAAAAAGGGGAAGATCTCAGCCGCTAAATCTAACGACCACTCCCTAGAATCTAGACTTTTGGTGTCCCTGAGTCTATGAGTTAACTCACAATGAAAGAATGCGACTGAATTCTTTATCGGCTGCCGGTGCGTCCTGCCACCTTTGTTCTAATTGGCATCTGCGGCTAAAATGAGCGTCTGGTGGCTACTGGCCTGAATAAAAGTTGCAACCGTTCACGCCACAATTTGCGTGAACGGTTACTTATAGTTTTTGCATCTGGAGTGGATATCGTTATGTGGCTTCGCATCGCAAAAAGTCTTGCCTTCATCGTCTGCTGGACCATGGTGGCTAGCGCGGGAGATTGTCGTGAATTGCTGAAGCTTAGCTTACGCTACCAGGAGCCCACTTCGGACGATTCGCCGCGTTATCATCGTTTGACGTTGCAAGAACAGTGGAAGGCCGATCAAGTGGCAGTGATTGTTTGCGATATGTGGGATTCGCATCATAGCGTCAACGCGGTCAGGCGCGCGCAAGAATTGGCTCCAGTGATCGATGCGTTTGTTGCCAAACTGCGACAGCAGGGTGCGACGGTGATTCATGCTCCCAGTTCCTGCATGCCGCAGTACCAGGATCATCCAGCCAGACAGCGCGCGCTACAGGTAAGGCCGGCGGCAGAGTTTCCCGAGCAAATTTCTCAGTGGTGCGACCAGATAACCAGCGAGCAAGCGGTGCCCTATCCGCTGGATCAATCTTTGGGAGGGGAAGATGACGATGTGGAGGAGCTGCGAAGGTGGGCCGAGCAGTTGAAGGCTCAAGGCCGTAAGCCGCGCGGGCCTTGGCTAAGGCAAATCGATTCGATTCGCATCGATCCTGGCCAAGATTATATCAGCGATTCAGGACAAGAGATTTGGAGCATTCTGGCTGATCGTGGAATTTCGCAAGTGATGCTGGTAGGCGTACATGTCAACATGTGCGTCTTGGGACGCCCTTTTGGTCTAAGACAAATGGCCTCCGGTGGAAAGTCGGTGGTGATGGTGCGAGATCTGACGGACACCATGTACGATCCGCGAGCATGGCCGTATGCAAACCACTTCACCGTCACCGATATCATGATCGATCACATCGAACGCCATGTCTGCCCCACGATCTCCAGCGATCAAATTCTTGGCGGCGATGAGTTTCGTTTTGCTGACGACGATCGACTACAACTGACGATGTTGATCGCAGATGACGAATACAAGACAGAAACAACGTTACCGGAGTTTGCTGCCAAACATTTGAGTCAGAGCTTTCGCGTGACGATTGCCTACGCCAGTGACACGCAAAGGAATCTAATCCCTGCCATCGAAGATGTATTATCTGCGGACGTCCTTTTAGTGAGCGTTCGACGCCGCACGTTGCCCATACAAGACTTGGAGTTGATTCAACAGTTTGTCAAACGCGGTCGCCCCATGGTTGGTGTACGAACGGCCAGCCATGCCTTTTCTCTTAGGTCTGGACAACCCGAGCCTGGTTCAGGGCAGTGGCCCGAATTTGATCAACAGGTCTGGGGGGGCAACTACGTAGGTCATTTCGGAAATCAGCTTCAGTACAGCATCACGGAAGCTCGACATGACCGGCAACATCCCATATTGAATGGGCTGAGCGACTGGAGTAGCTTTCAAGCTGGCGGTTCCTTGTACAAGACGGCTCCGCTGGCACCAGGAACCACAGAATTGTTGGTTGGTAAGATTGCCGACCAAGCTCCTCATCCGGTCGCATGGTCGTACGTCAGAGCAGATGGCGGTCGATCGTTTTACACCTCTCTGGGCCACGTTGACGACTTCCGACAAATTCAGTTTCAGTCGCTACTTTCCAGAGGCATTCACTGGGTTTGTGGATTGCCACTGCCTGAAGTATCGGCTATCGAAACACAGAATGTTCGCTATGCTTCGGGCAAGGGCAAACAGCGAGCGGATCGATAGCGGACGCTCTCAGCAGAACAGGGTGGAAATTATTCAAGTGAACGATTCATTGCCGCAAATCGAATGGATTGACGCCGCCATCGATCGGGCTGCACAGCGATTTGACTGCGTGCCTTCAGAACTGACGAAGATCCAGACGGCTTTGGGACGAGTTCTAGCGCAAGGGATCTTAGCCGATCGCGATTCTCCCGCTTTGGATGTATCGGCCATGGACGGGTATGCGATGCGACTATCGGATCTTAGTTGCAGCGGCGTGCCTGTTTCCGGTGTGGCCTGCGCTGGCAAGCCTCCAATAGAACTGCCGGTCGGTCGAGCCATTCAGATTTTTACCGGTGCTGCGGTACCCTTCGGTGCGGACTGCGTGATACAGCGCGAACAGACGATCGAGTCGCCGGGAAGCGTGCAATTGACGGTTGCACCCGATTCGATACGTCCGGGGCAGAACATTCGTCGTCGCGGAGAGAATATAAAAAGTGGCCAGTTGGTTTTGGCCGAGGGGACTCAGTTGACAACGGCCACAGCCGGAGCCTTGGCCACCTTTGGACCGGCTGAAATCTTGGTTCGACGCAAAGTGCGGGTTAGTTTGTTGACTTCAGGTGACGAATTAATCGAACCAGGTGGGCAGGTTCAGCCTTGGCAAATTCGTGATTCCAATAGTCTAACCTTACAAGGCTGGCTGAGCGGGCTGCCCTGGGCTACGATCATCGGGCAGCAAAGATTTGGGGACACCTTGCAATCGGCGATCCAGGCCATTAAGTTGGCTGGCCGCGATTGCGACGCGATCATTCTCACTGGCGGCGTATCGGCTGGCGATACCGACTATATTCCGAAGGCACTGATGGAACTTGGTGGCGAAATACTTTTCCATCGTTTACCCATTCGGCCTGGAAAGCCTGTTCTGGTTGGATGCTGGGAAGGTAAACTGGTAGTGGGTTTGCCCGGCAACCCGGTTAGCGCTGCGGTCGTATCCCGGGTGATCGCTCAGCCGTTACTGCAACGTTTGGGTGGTGTCCTGCCACCGCCGATGACACAACTGAGTCTATCTGAATCCGATGACAAACGCCTGAACCTGGTTTGGTATCGTTTGATAGAACTGAATGGCGGTCATGGTCGATTGATTGATTCGCGCGGTTCAGGTGACCTTGTGTCGCTGTCCCGCAGTCAAGGATTCATCGAACAACCAGCGGGTCAGAGCGGTCTGGGGCCCTGGCGGACTTGGCTTTGGTAGAGGTTTGAGGGCAACTGGATGGCTAAATGGTTCCGTCTGTGGGGTAAAAAACGCGGTTCGCGCATGAGCGGCTCGTGGGTGGTTGGGCGATTGGGAGAGGCCGCTTTCTTTGGTGGCTTGGTACTCTTGGGAATTGTCTCTCTGACCACCGTGGTGACATGGCAACTGTTCTGGCCGGAATCCAATGTCTTCAAAGTTGGCCTAGGCTTCTGGTTGATGGTAATCGCCAGCAGTTCATTTATCGTCCTTGGATTGACCGGTTTTATTCTGAAGGTCACCAGAACGCTAGCATCGCCTGAAAAGCGAAATGTTCTTGCCAAGCAGGCCAAGCGGGACCATCAACGACGCGCGCAACCTGGTGCCAACATCGATGAGGGCTGTTTACCAAGTGTCCAGACTTTGACCGATAGTCCCGGCGTGAAGCTGACCTACCGTTTGCCTGACCAAACCAAAGATCGCCTTTCAGTCACTCTGAGCGGTCTATTCGCGCTGGCCTGGAATTCACTTTTTGGAGTGTTGCTGGTGATCGCCGGGCAAAATCTGCTGATTTGATAAATCAATTGTTTCCTTTTAGCACTTTTGCTTCCCTTTGGAGCGATTGGGTTTTACGCGGGCCGATGGTTTTTCCAATTGTTTCGGGCTCACGCTGGCCTTGGGGCCATGGCTGTGGAGGTTAGCGACCTGCCACTCTTGCCTGGCAAAGCCTACCAGGTATATCTTTGTCACTACGGGCGTGCGGAGTTTTCTAGACTGTCGCTGCGCCTGGCCGGTTATGAGGAAGCTGTTTACCATCAGGGAACCGATATTCGCACAGAAACAGCCCAGTTTGCTAGCTTCGAAGCTGTGCCACTCAATCACCCCAGAGGTGATCCGCCGTTTCCATGGCGGGCAGATCCCGAAGAACCGCTGGAACTGCTCTGTGAAATTAACCTACCCGCCGATATCATGCACTCCTTCCAGGGGCTTAATAACACCATCCGCTGGAAGATTTTGGTCGAAGGAGACTCACCGCAATGGCCAACGTTTTGCCGAAGCTTCCCAGTCGTCGTCTATCCGCACGACGAACGGTAGCTGGTTCCACAGAACCGGCCGTGGGGCTTCGTCTTTCGGCCGCTGACGGGGTGTACTCTCCAGGCGAAACGCTGGAATTTCAGCACTTCATCGAGCGATTATCCGCTCAGTGGATCGACCGGTTAGAAGTTTCGGTCGTTTGGCTGGTTGAAGGAAAAGGTAGTGAGGAGATGGGCGTCCACTTCTTCCAGTCCCATCAGCGGTCCGAACTAGCCAAGAGTGCGCTGAGCGAACCGCGAGTGGTTTCAACCGTACTGCCGTCGACCCCCCTTAGTTTCGACGGACGACTGTTCAAGATTCGCTGGTGCGTTCGGCTGAGATTGTACTTGGGTGATGGCCGCGAAATCACCACCGAGCAGCCGTTTCATTTGATGCCCCTGGCCTGCTCCGCCGCGTTACCAGTGTAACTTGTCGGTGTCAGCTCTAACAATCGAAGTTTGGCTTCGTCTGGAATTTCCAAGTTGCGAATAAACTCATGCAGCCGCTGAGCCGTGATCGCATGTCCGCGAGTCAGCGCCTTGAGCTGTTCGTAGGGCTCCGGCACGTTATATTTTCGCATCACAGTCTGAATCGGTTCGGCCAAAACCTCCCAAGCATCAGACAGATCTGCCTGAATTCGTTGCTGGTCGATTTCTAGCTTATCCAGCCCCTTGATCAGCGACTGATAGGCGATCTGGCTGTAGCCGAATCCGACGCCCATATTGCGAAGGACGGTCGAATCAGTTAGGTCGCGCTGCCAGCGCGAAACGGGCAGTTTCTGCGCAAGATGTGTCAGTACTGCGTTGGCTAGCCCCAAATTGCCCTCGGCATTCTCAAAATCGATCGGGTTGACTTTATGAGGCATCGTCGACGAGCCAACTTCGCCGGAAGCCAACCTTTGCTTGAAATATCCAAGTGAAATATAGCCCCACAGGTCGCGGGCCAAGTCGATCAAGATGCTGTTCAAACGCACTAGAGCATCAAACAGCTCGGCCATGTAGTCATGTGGCTCGATCTGGGTCGTGTAGGGATTCCATGTTAGCCACAGCGACTGGACAAACCGCTGCGCATTGGCCTGCCAGTCGACTTGGGGGTAGGCGGCCAAATGAGCGTTGTAGTTTCCAACCGCGCCGTTGAATTTAGCTAACAATTCGGTCGCTTGCACCTGCTGGACCTGTCGCCCAAGTCGGTAAACCACATTGGCCAGCTCCTTTCCGACCGTGGTGGGAGAAGCGGTTTGACCATGAGTTCTGGAAATCATTGGGACGGCTGAGTATTTCTGTGCCATAGCCGTCAATCGATCCACGAATGGCTGAAGTCCGTTCTGAACAATCAACTTGCGACCCTGGGCAAGCATCAAGGCATGGGCAACGTTGTTGATATCCTCGGATGTGCAACCAAAATGAACAAACTCGCTGATTGCCTGAAGCTCGGGCTGGTTTTGTATCTTCTGCTTGATGAAGTACTCAACAGCTTTTACATCATGATTGGTAGTGCGTTCGATCTGCTTGACGACTAGAGCATCCTCCAGCGAAAAATCGCTACAAATGCTCTCCAAGAACTGGTGTGCCTGGCTGCTCAACGGGTGCACTTCGGCAACATCCGGATGCCCAGCCAAGCATTGAAGCCATCGCACCTCGACCAGCACTCGGTACCGCATCAGACCATACTCACTAAAAGCATCCATGAGCGGTTTTGTCTTGTCCCAGTAACGTCCATCAATAGGCGAAATTGCGGTCAGCGACGATAGTTCCATGATACCTCTGGAGTGCTTCAACCCTAGCTGCGGGGTAGTTCGTTCGAGTCAAGGCCACCAGGCGTGTCGCTCAACGCAAAAGTCGATACGCTGACCATTCGTCAGGAAAACTGTGGACGGTGCCCTTTCCGGCTCAACATGCTAACCTTTTTAGCCGGAATGCAAAGGTTAGCTCGACGCCCGATCGCTCAAATTAGCTGATGGGTATGAGCCTGATGCAGCAGGATTTATCCCACCTTTCCTGCCCTGGAGGTCGGCAATTCTCTGGCTTTGACCAAATTACTGTTTTGCCAATGCGTTCCATTGGACGAAATTGTTAGAGCTGGGTTGTCCAAACTGGGCAATGCTCTCAATTCAAGGCGGACTCACGGAGGGTTGCTAGCCTTGACGTTCAAGGACGATACCAGCACTGGTAGGAGGCCGACCTGTCTTCACCGATGGGGGGGAGTCTAAGACCTCACTGTAGCTATATGGTTAGCTGGATCTGGCTTTCCACAGCAAACCGGCTTACGGTACAATACGCCACTTTAATCTCGCACAGGACCGACCACATCCTAAAGGCCAGAGTGTGGGAAGTTCATTAGCTTGGAGAAATAACCGCGATGGCTCGCATGTTTCATTTACTAAATCTTCCGCTGCTAGTGGTGGCGTTAGTAGGGGGAGTTTCTCGGGCAGATTCTCCGAAGTTGTACGAATTTCTGCCAGCGACTTCTCAGGCCATGGTTTGGATCCCCAATGCCACCGATTTGTCAGACAGATGGGAACAGACGTTACTTCATCAACTGGCGGAAGACCCGACGGTCGCTCCTTTTTTCAAGGAGCAGCGCGAAATGATCCAGAACCGATTGATGGAGGCCGGTTGGC
>DAIRSD010000197.1:0-8204 GCA_036804625.1 Aureliella sp.
CTCGACAAGCTAGAAGCTTGTCGCCACATTAGCTTGTCGCCACATTAGAAACGAAGCCCAGTTTGATTCTAACGGTTGGACCGCTGCAAACCCCCTGCCGATCAGCTTGCCTTGGTGTAGAATTTGGCTTCCGTCGCGCTTAGACTTGATGGATATTTGAAGAACAGTTCTGTTTGCTTGCGGACTAGTCCCACAGCGGTTTCATCGGGATCAGACCAAGATTTTGTGGGAGCGAGCCCTATTGATGGTTGCTTTAGACGACATTGTGATCTCAGGTATCGGCTGTGTCACGCCCATAGGCATTGGTCGCGAGGCGCTGCTGCAAAGTCTGTTGGGCGGTCGAATCGGAACGCGCGTCGTCTTTCATGCCAGCTCAACCGATCGGGTGCTATACGGAGCACCTATCCACAATTTTGAGGGCAAGGATTACGTCACACCGCGGAAGGCTCTGAAACTGATGGGGCGCGACGTGCAACTTTCCTACGCAGCAGCTCATCTTGCATGGGAGGATGCCTTACTGAGCGACAGTACGATCGATCCGAACCGAGTAGGAGTTGTTTTTGGCTCCGAGATCATACCTACCGAAGTGGACGAGGTCATTTCTGTGGTACGTAGCTGTTCAACTGGTCCCAACATGGATTCTAGTCGCTGGGGCAGTGAGTTCTCCAAGGGCATCTTTCCACTTTGGATGCTTCGATATCTGCCCAACATGCCGCCTTGCCATGTAGCCATCGCAATCGATGCGCGCGGTCCTAACAATACCATTGCCATGGAAGAGGTCAGTGGGCTATTAGCGCTTAGCGAGGCTATTGGCATCATGCAGCGAGGCGACGCAGACATGATGGTGGTGGGTGCCATCGGCTCGCGGGTTACGCCTACGCGGCTGGCCTTTCGCATGCCTGGACTTTATTTGGAGACTGAAGCGACTTTAGAACCGGACACAAATCACTGTCGCCCGTTTGAGATCCGTCGGGGAGGCATTGTACCATCTGAGGCGTCCGTGGTGCTGATCGTCGAGCGGCGGAGGAGTGCAGTTGCCCGCAAGGCTCGCATCTACGGGCAGGTGCGCAGCGTGGTCAGCCGATTTGGAAAGCCGCAGCAACATCTTGCTGGCAGCAGCGTGGCGATCGCTCAGGCTGCTACTGCGGCCATGCGACAGGCAGGAGTCTGCGCAGAAGACCTAGCTTGCGTCAGCGCTCAAGGCTATTCACAGTCGGCATTAGATCAGACTGAAGCGGAAGCCATTTCTCAGTTTGCCCCCAACACACCGGTGTCGGCTTACTCGAGCTATCTTGGCACGGCTGGTGCCGCTAGCAGTTTGCTGCAATTAGCCTCAGCGATCTTGGCAACTTCCTCCGGGCAGGTGTTGCCCATTTCCGGTTTCTCGCAGGCAGATCCTGCCTGCCCGGTACAGGTTTGCCAACGAAAACAGGCGACTCAGCAGAATGTCCTTCTGCAGTTGGGCTTTACCTTTCACGGCGCTGCAGCAGCGACCATAGTCGAGTGTTAGTCAGCAAACGTTATGATCGATTTTCTAAGGGTGTTTTCTAGCGAGCCTTCGCAGTGCAGTTATCTACCTGATCAGACGTCGCGGTTACCGATGAATCTGCCGTCTCGAGCACTGGAGCCAAAGGATTTCGATCGACTAATGGAGTCCGGTTATCGCCGTAGCGGTGCCTTTTACTACAACACTCAGTGCCCTCTCTGCCAGGCCTGCCAGCCTATTCGACTGGAGGTGGCCAATTTTTGTCCCAATCGATCACAGCGACGCGCGATTGCGAAATCTTACCACTTGCGTTTCGAGTTTTGCCAACCAAGCATCGACCAGCCCCGAGTCGATCTATTTAACTTGCACCGCCAAGAACGCGGACTTGCCAAAGACGACAGCTCGATTTCGGCACAGGAATATGCTGCGTTTCTTCTGCCAGTTCACAATGGTTCGTTGGAACTGAGCGTGTGGATGGCCGAGCGATTGATTGCCGTTTCGATCACCGATGTCGGCTTGCAGTGCCTATCGGCTGTCTACTGCTTCTTTGATCCTAACTATTCGAAGTTTAGCTTGGGCACCTTGTGTGTTCTCAAGCAGATCGAATTGGCTCAGCTTAATCGTCTTCGGTGGCTTTATTTGGGATACTACGTGGCCGCCAACGCTCATCTATCTTATAAGTCGAACTTCCGCCCTCACCAAATGCGGATCGACGGCCAGTGGCGAGACGGAGAAACCTCAAAAAACCTTTGATAGCCGGTGTGAAGGTCACTACGCACAAGGATAGAATAGAAAGCGGTAGCCACTGAATTCACCAAGACCACAGAGAGGTTGTCAACTATTCATCTCCGTGCACTCGGTGAACTATGTGGCTGAGGACTGTTGAAGATAGGCCAGCACCAAAAATAACTTTTCTCCCAGGCCGAAGAAAACGGGAGTGTTGCACACTTGCATGAAACTTGTTGGATTAAATTTAAAACACATGTACAATATGACCAAGTCGTCAGCAGCCAATCCTTCAGTTGCGACTTGCTGACCGATGACAGTTTTAAGCTATCCGCCTATTTGAGAATCGAGTGAAACATATCCGCTTTTCAATGCGCAGCTTACTGCTCGTGACCGCCAGTGTTGCGTTCGCACTGACGCTTGCGCTCAACTGGCCTCATTACGGCACAATAATAGCGCCTTCCTTATTCGTAGCCAGTCTGCTTTCGAGTTCCGCCTTGTTTTTTCTTCGGCAAAGCGATATCGGTCGCGTGTGCCATCGCGTTTCCATTTCGCTAATGATTGGTATTTGCACGCTTTATTTGTCGTTGGGGCCGGCCTGCTGGGTGATGACCACAGTGTACATGCCGTCCAACAAGTACCCAGTAGCACAAACAGTCTTCAACTATGTTTATTTGCCGCTAGGCGACAGCGTCCAATGGTTCCCAAAAGCAATGCAATCAATATCGATCTCATATTTGTCATGGTGGATGCCTTCCCATGCTAAGTTTCACGAATGGGAAGATGGCGTCGGATGGACGGTACCGGGATCTACCTACAGGTTTACGAAATGGACGTCCGAATAACAAATCAAGGATTAGATGTTGCATCACCAGTGGAATGAGGGTGATGAAGGCTAAGCTCAATTATCTACACGGCCATAATCCATTGCAATCTAACTTCCGTACCGATACTGACTTAAGCCAGGGATATTTGCGACCAGAAACCCTATGCTAAGGAGTTCGAACGCAGGACAGAAGCTAGTCCGACTGGACGCGGTCAATATGCGGTAGCTGATGATCCAGCTTCCGCCACAGCGGCTCCGTGGAGCAAGCCCTAACAAACCGTGCGAACCGTTGCGTTGTGATTATGTACCGTTCTTCGCCGTTAGACGGCTGCTAAGGCGGGGCAAGTGGGCTGAAATCTTAGATACTTCGTAGACAAGGTAGCCATAATTGATTATTGTGTTCGATTCTTATGTCTACCAACAGACCAACAACCACACTCTCACTTTAGAAAAGCCTGTTCATGAAGTGGACGCCAGCCGTCATCGAGCGAAAGCATGTCTGGGATCAAGGGCTATTTACGTTAACGATTCGCGCGCCACAGGTGGAATCGTTCAAGCCGGGGCAGTTTCTGCAGCTTGGCTATGATTTACCAGATGGACATTTGCACCGTCCCTACAGCGTGGCCTCACCGCCAGGTGAACTGCTGGAGTTCTTCATTGTCATGGTCGAGGACGGTCGGTTGACGCCGCTCTTGTGGAAGGCTCAGGAAGGCGATGCGATTGACGTGAGTATGAAAGCTGCGGGCAGCTTTACGCTGGACCATTGCCCTCAGGCAAGCACGCTTTGGCTGGTTGGAACTGGAACCGGGTTGGCTCCCTACATCGCCATGCTGCGCACGCCCGAGCCATGGTTGCGGTACCAGTCCATCGTCTTGGTACACGGAGTTAGGCACGTGAGGGATTTGGCCTATCAAAAAGAGATCGCTGGGCATCAAGAACGATCCGATGGCCGATTTCGCTATGTACCGATAGTTTCGCGCGAAGCGTGCCCAGAAGGACTCTCGGGTCGTATTACCACCTGCATCGAAAACCGCTCACTTGAAGAGCGTTGCGGCATCGAGTTCTCGAAAGACTGCGCTATCATGCTGTGCGGCAACCCGGACATGCTGGACGATTGCGAGGCGCTTTTGGGCGCTCGAGGCATCACGAAGCATAAGAAGAAAGAGCCTGGTCAGATTGTCATCGAACGATACTGGTAGCATGCCGGATTTTCCGATTACAATGGATCAGATCGCTTCAATTGTTAGGTGACGTCCACTGAGTGGCTGCTAACCATGTCGATTAGAATCTCTAGCTATCGCAAATGCTTCAATACGGCCTGTTGGATTTGGCTTGTTTGTTTTGGGTCCGGATGGGCTCTTGCAGATCAGCCAGTTGGCGCCTCGGAGTTAACAGATTTTGAAGCGACCCATGCTATTCTGACTCGTTTTTGTTCAGGCTGTCATCATGATGGCAACGCTGAAGGTGATTTTTCGGTTAGTTCGTACGATGGCCTGCTGGCCATGACTTCTCAGGGCAAGCCCCGCATCGTTCCTGGCAAGCCGGACCAAAGCTTGATGTTTCAGGTGTTGACTGGACATGCCGAACCGGCCATGCCGCCGGCGGACGAACCGCAATTGAACGCTCAGCAGATCGCGGTCATTGAGAAGTGGATCGCTCAGGGTGCCAAACATACTTCCGACCCATCGCTGAAAATGTCGAATGGCAATCAATTGCCCAAACTGGGTTCGGCACAGGCCAAAGATCATTTGATAACAGCCGGTACTGCAATCAACGATCAACTGTTGGCTCTAGGTCGCATGGGCCAAGTTCAGTTGGTCAATCCGATCGACGGCCAGTTGATTCAGTCGATTGATGGGCTGCCCGGCAAAGTGACCGCATTGCGACTATCAGCCGACGGGCAAATGCTGATCGTGGGAACCGGCCATGTTGGACAATCTGGCCAGGTGAATTTGGTTCGAGTGTCGGACTGGATGGTCCACGCTACCTACTCGGGGCACACCGATGCTGTCTACGGAGCGAGCATCAGCAATGACGGTCGGTGGCTGGCTACGGGCAGCTACGATCGTACGGTAATCGTCTGGGATCTTTCTACAGGACAACAATCGCTGCGACTGACAGGTCACAATGGGGCTGTCTACGATTTGGATTTTCACCCGTCAAGCCAAGCACTTGCGACGGCAAGCGCGGATCAAACGGTCAAGCTTTGGCACGTTCCGTCAGGTCGCCTGTTGGATACACTGGGACAGCCCGAAGGCGAAATGCGTTGTGTTCGTTTCTCGAGGGATGGGCAAACACTGGTTGCAGGAAGCCGTGATCGGCGCATTCGATTATGGAATATCTTGTCGGTGCAGCAGCCTTCAATTAGTCCACTGCTGTTTTCCACCTTTGCTCATGAAGACGACGTGTTGGCTCTAGCGCCAATTGGCGATGACCTGCTGGTCTCTGCATCAATGGATCGAAAGATTAAGCTCTGGTCGTTTAGCGATTTACGGCCCCTTGGCGAATTGGCGTCCACTAGGCAACCGCCCGTTGCGATTTGCGCTAGCACCAATGGCACCCTTACCGTTGTACAACTGAAAGGAGGCCCAGTTCACATCCCGCGAGGTAGATTAGATGAATTGTCTGCTGAAAACGAGCGCTTTCATCTTCAAAAGTCACAAGCCGATCCGTTGATTCAGGCAAGCCCACCAGCGGCATACGATCAGCCGGAAGGTCTCGCGACAATTCAACCGCTAGACGAAGCGGAACCCAATGATCAATCAGTTGCAGCGCAAGCGATTCAACTGCCCGCCGTGGTGCGAGGCCGCATCGATTTGAATCCGGATGCTCAGGCGACCGAGGACGTGGATATTTTTAGCGCATGGATGAAGGCGGGACAAACTTGGCTAGTCGAGATTCAGGCAGCCAGCACTCAGTCGCCACTAGACAGTCTGGTAGATGTGCTGGATGATCAGGGCAAGCCCGTACTTCAGACTCGACTGCAAGCCTTACAGGAATCCTACTTTACCTTTCGAGGTAAAGACAGCACCACAAGCGACGACTTCCGTCTGCACAAATGGGAAGACATGGAGCTGGATCAGTATCTGTATGCCAGCGGCGAGGTGACTCGATTGTGGCTCTATCCACGCGGTCCGGATTCTGGTTTCAAAGTCTATCCAGGCGTCGGGGCTCGCCACACTTTTTTTGGTACAACTCCAATCGCTCATGCTCTGGGCGAACCAGCCTACGTGGTGCGTCCTCTTGAAGCAAAAGAACAACCGCTGCCAAATGGTTTGCCGGTTTTTCCGATCTATTGTCAAAATGACGATGATCCGCGTCGCGTAGCTGGGGCTGATTCTTACCTGTCCTTTACCGCGCCGACAGATGGTCCGTATTTGATTCGAGTGCGGGATGCTCGCGGTTTCTACGGCGCTGATTTCAATTATCAGTTGACTGTGCGCCAGCCCAATCCAAGCTATCGTCTGAAGTTCAATAATCTGAAGCTGTCTATTCCACATGGCGGCGGTCGAGAGTGGTCGGTCAGCGTCGATCGATTGGATGGATTTTCGGATGCGATCAAGATCCAGTTGCATGGCCTTCCCACAGATTGGCAGGCTACCAACCCAGTTGTCATCCAGGCTGGCCAGCAATCAGCCTTGGGGACGATCTACTGCCCAGCGTCGGCCCAGACGCTGGCGAGCCCAACAACTGTTCTCCTAACCGCCACGCCATCCCAGAAGGCTGCGTCTATGCCCGCAGAGGAAACGCAGTCGCCATCTGGTCTGCCAGGCGAACTGGCCGACAAGATCGAACTGACCAGTCAGGAGCTGAAAGAAATCACTGTAGCCTTGGTGCAGCCAAGCGATCCAACAAAAGTTGTGCAGCAGCTATCCGCTAGGCCAGGTGAAACTGTGTCCGCGTTACTGCGTGTCGATCGACATGGACACGAAGGCTTGGTTAGCTTAGGCAGGGATGACGCAGGTCGCAATTTGCCTCATGGTGCGTTTGTCGACAACGTAGGGCTAAACGGACTGCTGATCACCGAGCAGCAATCGGAGCGAGAAATCTTTATCACTCTGGCTCCAAAGGTTCAGCCGGGCCGATATCAATTTCATTTCAAATCCGAAACGCAGGGCAATCCGACCAGCCAGCCTATCTGGTTGGAAGTTTTGCCTTAAGACGGGCGTCCAGCGGTCGTGCCGTTAGTCATCACATAGCTCCGGAAAGACCTCGTCGCTTAGATTCTGCCGACCTACTAGGCTCTTGGTACGAGCAACAAAATCAAACTTAAAATTGGCTACCTGTTGTTCGGTGATTCGAAGTTGTTGAGAGACCTCCTTGTTGGAAAGGCCCACGACAAACAGCAGTTCGATGCACTGGAGTTTCACCCAGTCACCACGAGACTTCCATTTATCGATCTGATCTTGCAAAGCGGACACAAGCGATTGCTCTTCGATCGCGCGGCGTTCTCCGCTACGTACGATGGCGCTGGCAGGTCGAGCACCGCTGGAGGCGATTTGCCAAGCAGATGATCCGGTCTTGGAATTACCACTCAGCGAAATTGTTGGCCGTCGCCCTTCACGTCTCAATTGATCCGTCAGCTTGTAAGCACAGATTGAAAACAGATAGCTTTCCAGGGATCGTGCCGCATCGTAATTTGGCAAACTGTTCAAAAATCCGATAAAGGTCTCTTGAACGATGTCTTCGCTGGCGGAAGTATTGCGAAGCCTAGCTTCGACGTAGGCCAGCAGACGACCTTCGTATCGGGCAATTAATTCCTCCCAGGCTTGCGGTTGCCCGTCGCGAATTCGCTGCACCAGAATCTGATCGGCATCAATTTCGGTCATGGTTTGGAAGTGTCAGGTTGGGGATGTGCGATGGAATTCGTGATGGGCTGCAGTTGGGATGGGAGCTGGGCTTTTGCATCGGCACTTACGTGCCGTATGCGTTGGCGCTTACGTTCGATCCTGGAGCGATCCTCGACTATAACATTTTTCGTTGGGATCGGTGGTAAATTGACTGATTAGGCTTTATTTTCTGAAAGAGCTAGGACGCTTACACTCGGGAAAGTTGACCTCCCTAGTACGACTGACAGCAGTCTACACTTCGGATCAAAAAAGAAAAACGTCCTACCCCTTGGCAGACTGCACACAGGCATGATACCCTAGGTATATATTATTCAGC